>NZ_JBYSZY010000032.1:0-74018 GCF_058787635.1 Variovorax sp. FW305-3-2-15-B-LB1
GGCGGGGGTGAGTTCGGGGCGGCGTTGGCCATTGTCAGAAAGCGTCCTCGGGCAAAGCGGTACAGGTCGGGTCACGGGTTTCGACCACCTGGAGCCAGGCACCGATTTTCGGCAGCTCGTAGTGGAAGAAATAGTCCGTGGCGCCGATCTTGCCAGCTGTTACCGCCCTCGCCTTCTGTGCGTCGATTTCCAGGGCCCGCAGCGCCACGTCGAGCCAGATCCAGGCCAGCACCGTGTGGCCGAAGGCCTGCATGTAGGGCACGGCGTTGGCCAGCGCGTCGGCCGGGTCGCCGGTGGACCAGGCGGCCTCGGTGGCGCTGCCGATGCGCTGCAGCGCGGCGCCCAGCGCCTTGGCGTGCGGCGCCAGCGCCGGCACCTTGGCGGCGCGGCCGATGGTCTCGGTGACACGGCCGGCCAGCAGCTGCAGGCCGCGGCCCTTTTCCATCAGCACCTTGCGGCCCAGCAGGTCGGCCGCCTGGATGCCGTGCGTGCCCTCGTGGATCATGTTCAGGCGGTTGTCGCGCCAGTACTGCTCCACCGGGAAATCGCGCGTGTAGCCGTAGCCGCCGTGCACCTGGATCGCCAGCGAATTGGCCTCCAGGCACCACTCGCTGGGCCAGCTCTTGGCGATGGGCGTGAGCACCTCCAGCAGCAGGCGGGCGTCGTCGGCCTGCGCGGCGTCGCCGGTCTTCTGCGTGTCGACCAGGCGGGCGCAGTACAGCTCCAGCGCCAGCGCGCCCTCGCAGTACGCCTTCTGGGCGAGCAGCATGCGGCGCACGTCGGCGTGCTCGATGATGCGCACCTGCGGCGCGGCCGAGTCCTTGGCCACGGCGGCGCCGGCGGCTTCGGGCTTCTTCACCAGCCGGCCCTGCGGGCGGCTCTTGGCGTAGTCGAGCGAGGCGTAGTAGCCGGCCATGCCGAGCATGGTGGCGGCGGTGCCGACGCCGATGCGGGCCTCGTTCATCATGTGGAACATGCAGTGCAGGCCCTTGCCGGGCGCGCCGACCAGGTAGCCCACCGCGCCGGCCTTGCCGCCGACCGGGTACTTGCCCTCGCCGAAGTTCAGCAGCGTGTTGGTGGTGCCGCGCCAGCCGAGCTTGTGGTTCAGGCCGGCCAGCGCCACGTCGTTGCGCTCGCCGGTGAGTTCGCCCTGCGTGTCCACCATGCGCTTGGGCACGATGAACAGCGAAATGCCGCGCGTGCCGGGAACGAGCTTGCCGTTCTCATCGGGGATCTTGGCCAGCACGATGTGCACGATGTTCTCGGTCAGCTCATGGTCGCCCGCCGAGATCCACATCTTGTTGCCCGTGAGGCGGTAGCGCGGGCCCAGCGGGTCGTCCTGATAGTCGGCACCATCGGGCACGGCGCGCGTGGCCACGTCGCTCAGCGACGAGCCGGCCTGCGGCTCCGACAGGCACATGGTGCCGGCCCAGCGGCCCGAAAATTCATTCCTGGCGAACACCTCTTTCTGCTTCTCGGTGCCGTGCACCATGAGCAGGTTGGCGTTGCCGCTGGTGAGCATGTTCGAGCCGATGCTCACCGAGGCCATCGCGAAGAAGCTGTTGGCCGCGGCCTGCACCGTGTAGGGCAGCTGCATGCCGCCAATGTCGTAGTCCTGTGCGGCGCTCAGCATGCCGGACTCGACGAAGGCCTTGTGCGCATCGTGCGTGGCCTGCGGCAGGATGACCTTCTCGCCGTCGAAATGCGGCTCTTGCGTGTCGACGGCGCGGTTGAACGGCGCGTACTTTTCGCGCGCGATGCGCTCGCAGGTGTCGAGCACGGCGTCGAAGGTCTCGCGCGAGTGGTCGGCAAAACGCTCGCTCTGGTTGAGCTTCTCGGCGTCGAGCCAGTCGTAGAGCAGAAAGTCGAGGGTGGGACGCAGGCTCATGGTGATGTCTTCTTCAGGCTACGACTTCGCGGGCGACGAAGTCTTCTTCGGGGAATCGGGCAGCTTGGCGATGGTGCCCTGCGCCAGCGCGCAGAGCTTCTCGGTGCCGTCGTCGGCCACCGCCACCACCTCGCAGGTGCACACGGCCTGCGAGCTGCCGGTGTACACGGCCCGGGCGCGCGCAATCAGCCGCTGGCCGATGGCGGGCCGCACGTAGTTGATCTTGAATTCGGAGGTCACGACCGGCACGCGCAAGGCACTGCCGCCGGCAAAGGTCAGCGCGTTGTCGGCCATGTAGCTCACGATCCCGCCATGGGCGAAACCGTGCTGCTGCTTCAGCTGCGCGCCGAGCGGCAGCTGAAGCTCTGCATGGCCCGGCGCGAGCGCATGCAGCTCGGCGCCGATCAGCACGCTGAAGGGCTGCGCGGCCAGCACGCTGCGGCCGTAGGCCAGGACGGCTTCGGGCGAGACCTCCTGGTCATTGCCCAAGCCGGACATGGTTACAGGACCTCGAACACGCCCGCAGCGCCCATGCCGCCGCCGATGCACATCGTGACCACGACCTTCTTGGCGCCGCGGCGCTTGCCTTCGATGAGCGCGTGGCCCGTGAGGCGCTGGCCGCTCACGCCGTAGGGGTGGCCCACGGCGATGGCGCCGCCGTTCACGTTCAGGCGATCGCCCGGAATGCCCAGCTTGTCGCGGCAGTAGATGACCTGCACGGCGAAGGCTTCGTTCAGCTCCCACAGGTCGATGTCGTTGACCGTGAGGCCCAGGCGCTTGAGCACCTTGGGGATGGCGAAGACCGGGCCGATGCCCATTTCGTCGGGCTCGCAGCCGGCCACGGCGAAGCCGAGGAAACGGCCCAGGGGCTTCAGGCCCTTCTGTTGTGCGTACTTCTCGTCGACCACCACGCAGGCGCCGCCGCCGTCGGAGAACTGGCTGGCGTTGCCGGCCGAGATCAGGCCACCGGGCATGGCCGAGCGGATGCCGCTGATGCCTTCCTTGGTGGTGCCGGGGCGGATGCCCTCGTCGTTCTCGATCGTGACTTCCTTGGTGCGCAGGCCCATCACGGGGTCGGCCACGCCGGCCAGCACGGTGATCGGGGCGATTTCAGCCTTGAAGAGGCCGGCTTCGAGCGCGGCGGTGGCGCGCTGCTGGCTCTGTGCGCCGTACTCGTCCATGGCGTCGCGGCCGATGTTGTAGCGCTTGGCGACCTGCTCGGCGGTCTGCAGCATGTTCCAGTAGATCTCGGGCTTGTGCTTCACGAGCCACGGGTCGGCCAGCATGTGCGTGTTGGCTTCGTTCTGCACGCACGAGATGCTCTCGACGCCGCCGGCCACGTACACGTCTCCCTCGCCCGCGATGATGCGCTGGGCGGCGGTGGCGATGGTCTGCAGGCCCGACGAGCAGAAGCGGTTGATGGTCATGCCCGAGGTGGTGACCGGCAGGCCGGCGCGCAGTGCGATCTGGCGCGCGATGTTGGAGCCGGTGGCGCCTTCAGGCGTGGCGCAACCCATGATGACGTCGTCGACCGAGGCCGGGTCGATGCCGGCGCGCTGCACCGCGTGCTGCACGGCATGGCCGCCCAGCGTGGCGCCGTGCGTCATGTTGAAGGCACCCTTCCAGCTCTTCGCGAGCGGCGTGCGGGCGGTGGAAACGATGACGGCGCTGGTCATGGTGAGGTCCTTTGAAGATGGAAGGGAAAAGAGGGAAAAGACGGGGTCGTCATTGCGCCGGCGCGGCCGCGTGGGTGTTGCGCAGGAGCTGGTGGTAGAAGCCGATCATCTCGCCGTAGTTCGAGATGGCCAGGCGTTCGTTGTTGCCATGGAAGCGCGCCAGGTCTTCGCTCTTCACGCGGAACGGCGAGAAGCGGAAGACGGCATCGCTCACGAGGCTGAAGTGGCGGGAATCGGTGGCGGCGGTCATGAGGCCGGGCGCCACCACGGCGTCGGGGAAGCTCTGGCGCACGGCCTGCTGGATCGCGCGGTAGCCGTTGCTGTCGGTGGGCGACACCGGCGAGGGCTCCGAGTTGCCGGGGTACGGCTTGATCTTGATGTCGTCGTCGCCCAGCGCCTTGCGCAGGTGCGCCTCGACGCTGGCCAGCGTGTCGCCGGGCAGCACGCGGAAGTTGACGGCGGCCTCGGCACGGCCGGGCAGCACGTTGTCCTTGTTGCCGGCACGCACGATGGTCAGCGCGGTGGTCGTGCGCAGCATGGCATTGCTGCTCGGGCTCTTCTCGAGCTGGCCGCGCACCAGCGGCTCGGTGAGCCACAGGTTCGACAGCATGACGCGGTTGACGCCGCCCATCTCGGGGGCGAGCGCGCCGAACATCTGGCCTGCCACGCCCTGGATGCCGCCGGGCATCGGCGTTGCTTCGAGGCGCGCGAGCGCGGCGCTCATGCGGCCGATGGCGCTCTTCTGGGGCGGCATCGACGAGTGGCCGGGCGCGGTATCGAGCGAGAGGAAGAAGGTGCCGTAGCCCTTCTCCGCCAGGCCGATGAGCGCCGCGGGCTTGCTCAGGCCGGGCAGCACGCCGTCGAGCACGAGCAGGCCTTCGTCAAGCACCCAGTCGAGCTTCACGCCGCGCGACTTGAGCAGTTCGGCGATGGGCTGCGCGCCGCGCAGGCCGCTCACCTCTTCGTCGTCACCCATCACGAGGTAGACCGTCTGTTTCGGCTGGAAGCCGCTGCCGATGAGCAGCTCGATGGCTTCCATCTGCGCAAACAGGTTGCCCTTGTTGTCGAGCGTGCCGCGGCCCCAGACGAAGCCGTCCTTGATCTCGCCCGCGAAGGGATCGACCGACCAGGCCTTTTCGGTGCCGGGCGCGATGGGCACCATGTCCTGGTGCGCCATGAGCGCGATCGGCTTGGCCTGCGCGTCGGTGCCGGTCCAGGTGTAGAGCAGGGCTTTCTGGCCCACCACTTCCTTCTTGAGGGTGGCGTGGACCTTCAGGTACTGCTGCGCCAGGTAGGCGTGCAGCTTGTCGAACTCGGCCAGGTTGGCGGCCGCGTCTTCCAGGCTCGACACCGTGCGGATCGGAATCGCGCCGGCCAGCCGCTTCGCAGCCGCCTGCAGATCGATGTCCAGCTTGGGTGCGGGCGCCACCGCGAGTTGCTGCGATGGCGTGGTCCAGGTCTTGACCGCCACGGCCGCCACGAGTGCCAGGAGCACCAGCAGCAGCCCGAGGAAGATGCGTTTCAACATGGGCGGTCTTGATCCTGGGTCAGTCTCAGCTGAAGGACTTGCCTTCGGCCACCAGCTTCTGGATCAGCGGTGCGGGCTGCCAGAACTCGGCGTCGTCGCGCGGGTTCTGCGCAAAGCGCTTCATCGTCTCGGCCACGTTGTACAGGCCGACCTGCGAGGCGTAGTGCATCGGGCCACCGCGGTAGATCGGGAAGCCGTAGCCGGTGAGGTACACCATGTCGATGTCGCCCGACTTGGAGGCAATGCCGTCTTCCAGGATGTGTGCGCCTTCGTTGACGAGGGCGAACACCAGGCGCTGCACGATTTCCGTGTCGGAGATCTTGCGCGGCGTGATACCCAGTTCCTTGCGGTGGTCCTCGATCATCTTGTTGACGAGTTCCGACGGGATGGCGTCGCGCTTGCCGGCCTGGTAGTCGTACCACCCTGCCCCGGTCTTCTGGCCGAAGCGGCCCAGTTCGCACAGCTTGTCTGCGGTGCGGCTGTACTTCATGTCGGCGCGCTCGACGGCGCGGCGCTTGCGAATGGCCCAGCCGATGTCGTTGCCGGCCAGGTCGCCCATGCGGAACGGGCCCATGGCGAAGCCGAACTTCTCGATGGCCTTGTCGACCTGCTGCGGCGTGGCGCCTTCGTCCAGCAGGAAGCCGGCCTGGCGGCTGTACTGCTCGATCATGCGGTTGCCGATGAAGCCGTCGCACACGCCCGACACGACGGAGGTCTTCTTGATCTTCTTGCCGATGGCCATCACGGTGGCCAGCACGTCCTTGGACGTGGCCTTGCCGCGCACCACTTCGAGCAGCTTCATCACGTTGGCCGGGCTGAAGAAGTGCATGCCGACCACGTCTTGCGGACGGTCGGTGAACGAGGCGATCTTGTCGACGTCGAGCGTCGAGGTGTTGGAGGCCAGGATGGCGCCCTTCTTGGCGACGCGATCGAGTTCCTTGAAGACCTTTTCCTTGACGCCGATTTCTTCGAACACGGCTTCGATGATGAGGTCGGCGTCCTTCAGGTCGTCGTAGCTCAGCGTGGTGCTCAAGAGCGCCATGCGCTGCTCGTACTTGTCCTGCTTGAGCTTGCCCTTCTTGACCTGGGCTTCGTAGTTCTTCTTGATGGTGGCAATGCCGCGGTCGAGCGCCTCTTGCTTCATCTCGAGGATCTTGACGGGGATGCCCGCGTTCAGGAAGTTCATCGAGATGCCGCCACCCATGGTGCCGGCACCGATCACGCCCACGGCCTTGATCTCGCGCTTGGGCGTGTCTTCGGGCACGTCGGGAATCTTGCTCGCGGCGCGCTCGGCCATGAACAGGTGGCGCAGGGCCAGCGATTCGGGCGTGAACATCAGCGCGGTGAAGAGACGCCGCTCTTCGGCCATGCCGTCGTCGAACTTCATCTTGGTCGCGGCCTGCACGGCGTCGACGCACTTCAGCGGCGCGGGGTAGTTCTTCGACATGCCGCCGACCATGTTCTTGGCGAACTGGAAGTAGGCATCGCCTTGCGGGTGCTTGCACGGCAGGTTGCGCACCAGCGGCAGATCGCCGCCCTTGGCAGCGACCGACTTGGCGAACTCGACGGCTTCGTCGAACACCGATTCGGCCGAGGCGGCCAGCTTGTCGAACAGCTTCTGGCCCGGCAGGCTGGCGAGCAGCTCGCTCTTCACCGGCTCGCCGCTGACGATCATGTTCAGGGCGGTTTCCACGCCGATCACGCGCGGCAGGCGCTGCGTGCCACCGGCGCCCGGCAGCAGGCCGAGCTTGACTTCAGGCAGTGCCACGCTGGTGCCCGGTGCGGCCACGCGGTAGTGGCAGCCGAGCGCCAGCTCGAGGCCGCCGCCCATGCACACGGAGTGGATGGCCGCGACGATGGGCTTGGGCGAGGCTTCGAGCGAGAGGATCACGCTCAGCAGGTTGGGCTCTTGCAGCGCCTTGGGCGTGCCGAATTCCTTGATGTCCGCACCGCCCGAGAACGCCTTGCCGGCGCCGGTGATGACGATGGCCTTGACGGCGCTGTCGGCATTGGCCTTGGACAGGCCGTCGGTGATGCCGATGCGTGTCGAGAAGCCGAGACCGTTGACCGGCGGGTTGGTCAGGGTGATCACGGCGACATCGCCGAGCACTTTGTATTCAGCCGTCATGCTGCGTTCCTTGGTGTGTGAAGAAAAAGAAGAAAAAGCACGAGTGTTCTTTTTCGAAGATTCTAGGCGTTTTGCGTGGCCGAACAATGGCACGCAGTCGCTGTCGGGACAAGGGCCTCAAGAGAGAGCCGGACTTTCCAGGAACACCGCGGAACCGGCTTTGCCGGGCCGCAGGTGTTGCCCCCTGCAAGGGGGAAGGCGCGCGCGACACGAAGTGCGCGAAGCCTGGGGGTTTGCTTAAACCTCCAGCCACTCCCTGCGGGTGGTGCCGTCGGCGCGCAGGCTGTCGGGCGTCCCGTCGAACACGATGCTGCCGTGGCCCATGACGAGCGCGCGGTCCGAAATCTGCATCGCGATGGTGAGCTTCTGCTCGATGAGGAGCACCGAGATGCCCTTGTCCTTCAGCGTGCGCAGGTACTGCCCCACCAGCTCGACGATCTTGGGCGCGAGGCCTTCGGTGGGCTCGTCGATGATGATCAGGTCGGGGTCGCCCATGAGCGTGCGGCACAGCGTGAGCATCTGCTGCTCGCCGCCCGAGAGCACGCCGGCCTCGGTGTGCTGGCGCTCCTTCAGGCGCGGGAACATGCCGTACATGTCGTCGAACGACCAGCGGCTGCCCTTGCCCGAGCCCTTCTGCCCCAAGAGCAGGTTCTGGTGCACCGTGAGCTTGGGGAAGATGTCGCGGTTCTCGGGCACGTAGCCGATGCCCATGTGCGCGATCTCGTAGGCCTTGCGACGCAGGATGTCGCCGCCCTTCCACTGCAGCGTGCCCTCGGCATGCACCAGGCCCATGATGGCCTTGGCCGTGGTCGAACGGCCCGAGCCGTTGCGACCCAGCAGGGCCACGATCTCGCCCGGGCGGACGTCGAAGGAAACGCCATGCAGCACATGGCTCTTGCCGTAGTAGGCGTGAATGTCGTGAAGCTTCAGCATGTCAGTGTCCCGCCCCTTGCGCGTCGGCAACCGACGAACCCAGATACGCCTCCTGCACGCGTGCATTGGCGCGCACGGCAGCCGGCGTGTCGAAGGCGATGACTTCGCCGTAGACCACCACGGCGATCTTGTCGGCCAGCCCGAAGACCACGCCCATGTCGTGCTCCACCGTCAACAGCGTCTTGCCGACGGTGACGTGCTTGATGAGCGAGATGAAGTGCGAGGTCTCGGTCTTGCTCATGCCGGCCGTGGGCTCGTCCAGCAGGATCACGCCGGCGCCGCCGGCGATGGTCACGCCGATCTCGAGCGCGCGCTGCTCGGCATAGGTGAGGTTCACCGCATGCACGTCGCGCTTGCGCTCCAGGCCGATCTGCTTGATGAGCTCTTCGGTGCGCGCGTTGGCATCGTCCAGGTTCGAGAGAAAGCGCAGGAACGTGTACTTGTAGCCCAGGCTCCACAGCACGCCGCAGCGCAGGTTCTCGAAGACGCTGAGCTTCGGGAAGATGTTGGTGATCTGGAAGCTGCGCGACAGCCCCAGGCGGTTGATTTCATAGGGCTTCTTGCCGTCGATGCGCTGGCCGTTGAGCAGCACCTCGCCGCTGGTGGGCGTGAGCCGCCCGCTGATCAGGTTGAACAGCGTCGACTTGCCCGCGCCGTTCGGCCCGATCACGGCGATGCGTTCGCCGGCCTTCACCGCCAGGTCCACGCCGCGGATGATTTCGGTCTTGCCGAAATTCTTGCGCAGCGCCTTCAGTTCCAATGCGTATTGCGCGCTCATTTACGCCGCCTCCCGACGTTTGATTTCTGCTTCGATCTCTTCCTGCGCCTGGCCCCAGACCCGCACGAAGCGGCGCCGTGCCACCTCGAGCAGGCCCAGGCCGACGGCCAGGATCGCGATGGCGCCCAGCCAGCTGGTCACGCCCGCCGTGTTCAGCATGGTGCCGAAGAACTTCAGGTCCGGGCCCATCGCCGCGTTGAGCTGGATGTGATAGATCATCTCGATCAGCGCGGCAGCACCCACCACCACCGGCACCAGGGCCACGGCGAGCGCGGCATACAGGCCCCAGAAGCGGTTGAACTTGCCGAACTTGGCCACGCGCAGGTTCATCATGACCAGGCTGGCGATGCCGCCGGGGGCGAACATCACCATGAACACGAACACCAGGCCGAAGTACAGCTGCCAGGCCTTCGACAGTTCGGACAGCAGGATCGAGGCGAACACCAGCAGCACCGCGCCGATGATCGGGCCGAAGAAGAACACCGCGCCACCCAGGAAGGTGAACAGCAGGTAGCCGCCCGAGCGGATGGCGTTCAGGCTGTCGGCCGCGTTCACGATCTCGAAGTTGATCGAGGCCAGGCCGCCGCCGATGCCGGCGAAGAAGCCCGCGATGATGAACGCGAAGTAGCGCACGCGCTGCGTGTTGTAGCCGATGAACTCCACGCGCTCCGGGTTGTCGCGCACCGCGTTCAGCATGCGGCCCAGCGGCGTGCCGGTGAAGGCATACATCAGGGCGGTGCACACGAAGCAGTATGCGGCGATCAGGTAGTACACCTGGATCTGCGGGCCGAAGGTGAAGCCGAAGAAGCTCGGGCCGTACACGCGGTCGGTGGTGATGCCGCCCTCGCCGCCGAAGAAGCTGGGGAACATCAACGCCATCGAGGCCACGAGCTCGCCGATGCCCATGGTGATCATGGCGAAGGTGGTGCCCGACTTCTTGGTGGTCACGAAGCCCAGCAGGATGGCGAAGAACATCCCCGCCAGCCCGCCGACAAGCGGAATGAGCACCAGCGGAATCGTCGGGCCGCCCTTGGTCGCCATGTTCATCGCATGGATGGCGATGAACGAGCCCAGGCCGGTGTACACGGCATGGCCGAAGCTCAGCATGCCGCCCTGCCCCAGCAGGATGTTGTAGCTCAGGCAGATGATGATCAGGTAGCCCATCTGCGAGAGCATCGTCAGCGCCAGGCTGCTCTTGAACAGCATCGGCGAGATGATCAGCACCAGGGCGAACAGCGCCCAGACCAGGTAGCGCCCGATGTTCCAGGGCTTGAAGCGGTAGTACCGCGTCGGGGTCGTCGGTGAAGTGGTGGTTGCGGTGGTCATGGTGTCAGTCCTCCCGGGTGCCCAGAAGACCCTTCGGGCGGAAGATGAGGATTAGCACGAGGAACAGGTACGGCAGGATCGGTGCGACCTGCGAGATGGTGAGCTTGAGCAGCTCGTAGCCGAAGGTCTGGTCGGTCACGGCCACACCCAGGGCCTGCAGCGCGGTGGCCAGCGAGTGGTCCAGCGCCACGGCGAAGGTCTGGATGATGCCGATCAGCAGCGACGCCAGGAAGGCGCCCGCCAGCGAGCCCATGCCGCCGACCACCACCACCACGAAGATGATGGTGCCGACCGAGCCGGCCATGGCCGGCTCCGTGACATAGGTGTTGCCGCCGATCACGCCCGCCAGGCCGGCCAGCGCGGCGCCGCCGCCGAACACCAGCATGAACACGCGCGGCACGTTGTGGCCCAGCGCCTCGACCATGTCGGGGTGCTTCAGCGCCGCCTGGATCACCAGGCCGATGCGGGTGCGCGTGAGCAGCAGCCACACGGACACCAGCATGAGCATCGCCACCAGCATGATGAACGAGCGCGACTTGGGGAACTGCGTGCCGTACAGCGAGAACAGCGGGCCCTGCAGCGCCTCGGGCAGGCCGTAGGGCACCGTGGAGCGGCCCCAGACCAGCTGGACCAGCTCGAGGATGAGGTACGAAAGACCGAAGGTCACCAGCAGCTCGGGCACGTGGCCGAACTTGTGGACCCGGCGCAGGCTGTAGCGTTCGAAGGCCGCACCCAGTGCCCCCACCAGCAGCGGCGAGAGAAAGAGCGCGGGCCAGAAGCCGACGATGCCTGACAGGGTGTAGGCGAAATAGGCGCCCAGCATGTAGAAGCTGGCGTGTGCAAAGTTGAGCACACCCATCATGCTGAAAATCAGCGTAAGGCCAGAGCTCAGCATGAACAACAGCAGGCCGTAGCTGACGCCGTTGAGCAGTGAGATGACGAAGAATTCGACGTTCATCGGTCTTCCGTGTCGGTTGAAAAAGAAAGAGGCCCGAGTGTTGAAGTCGGGCCTCGACCGGTCAGGGGGCGATCAGCAGGCGATCAGGAGGCGCCGCCGGGTCGCTTCATCTGGCACGAGGTGGGCGTGCTCGAGACGTAGGGCTCGTAGTACTTGACCGGTGCCAGCGTGTAGCCGGTGTTCTCCGGGCTGTACGGGCTCTTCGCGTCGGCCTTCTGCCAGCGCGTGATCCACAGGCCCTGCTGCAGCTGGTGGTCGGACTTGCGCATCTCGACGTCGCCGTTGAAGCTCTTGAACTTCATGCCTTCCATGGCGGCGGCCACCTTCACGGGGTCGGTCGACTTGGTGCGCACGAAGGCTTCGGCGAGCATCGCGTACACGGTGTACGGCGACGTCGTGTACAGGTCTTCGTTGAAGCGCTTCTTGAACTCGTTCATCATCGGCGCGATCGGGCCCGGCGCGTTGTAGTGGCTGTAGCCCACCATGTAGACCTTGCCGTCCGAGGCCGCGCCCATGGCGGTCGGCGTGCCGTTGGTCACGGCGTAGTAGGTGTAGAACTTGACGTTCAGGCCCGCGTCGTTGGCCGACTTGATGAGCAGCGCCAGGTCGGAACCCCAGTTGCCGGTGATGACGGTGTCGGCGCCCGAAGCCTTGATCTTGGCGATGTAGGGCGCGAAGTCGCGCACCTGGGCCAGCGGGTGCAGGTCGTCGCCGACGATCTGCACGTCGGGGCGCTTGGTCTTGAGGTTGTCCTTGGCGTACTTGGCGACCTGCTGGCCGTGCGAGTAGTTCTGGTTGATCAGGTACACCTTCTTGATGTCGGCCTGGTCCTTCATGAAGGTGGTCAGGGCTTCCATCTTCATGGAGGTGTCGGCGTCGAGGCGGAAGTGCCAGTAGCTGCACTTGCTGTTGGTCAGGTCGGGATCGACGGCCGCGTAGTTGAAGTACACGACTTCCTTGCCCGGGTTGCGGGCGTTGTGCTTTTCGAGCGCGTCCATGATGGCCAGCGCCGGGCCGGAGCCGTTGCCCTGCACCACGTAGCGCGCGCCCTGGTCCATGGCCGAGCGCAGCGCGGCGGTGGTTTCCTGCGGGCTGAGCTTGTTGTCGATGCCGATGACCTCGAACTTCACGCCGGCCACGTTCTTCTTGTTGAATTCTTCGGCCAGGAACTGGAAGGTCTTGAGCTGGTTGGTACCGACGGCCGCCATCAGGCCCGACAGCGGGTCCAGCCACGCGATCTTGACGGTCTCACCCTTCTGGGCAAGGGCACCGGTGGCACTTGCCGCGAGCACGGCGGCGGTAGCGATCTTCAGAGCGAACTTCAATCTATATCTCCTGGTCAAACCGATATCAAAAACGCTGCACAAGCGTACAAGTCTTTGCCACCCCACCCCTCAGGGAATGCCCGTAAGGAAGGGGCTGCAAAGGCACGTATCTATCGCGCAGGCGACAGTGCATTTCCTTCTTTTGCTACCCGGCGGTAGGTATCTTCTACCGATGGGTAGGAAATGCGTTCACAAAGACGCCTAGGGGCGCTTCATCTGGCAGGTCGTGGGCGTGCTCGCCACATACGACTCGTAATACTTCACGGGGACGTTGGTGTAGCCGGTGTTCTCGGCGTCGTAGGGGTACTTGGCGCTGGCCTTCTCCCAGCGCGAGATGTACAGGCCCTGCTGCAGCTGGTGGTCGGCCTTGCGCATCTCGACCTCGCCGTTGAAGCTCTTGATCTTCATGCCTTCGAGCGCCGCGGCCACCTTGACGGGGTCGGTCGACTTGGTCTGCACGAAAGCGGCATCGAGCAAGGCGAAGGTGTGATAGATCGAGGACTGCGTCAGGTCGTCGTTCATCTTCTTCTTGTAGCCGGTCAGCAGCCGCTGGATTTCGCCGCCCATGTTGTAGTGGGCATAGGCCACGGTGTAGACCTTGCCGGCCGAGGTGGCGCCCATGGCCGTGGGCGTGCCGGCGCCCGGTGCGTAGTACGTGAGGAACTTGACGTCCAGCCCCGAGTCGTTCGCCGCCTTGATGAGCAGCGAGAGGTCGGAGCCCCAGTTGCCGGTGATGACCGTGTCGGCGCCCGAGGCCTTGATCTTGGCGATGTACGGCGAGAAATCGCGCACCTGCGCGAGCGGGTGCAGGTCGTCGCCCACGATCTGGATGTCAGGGCGCTTGGTCTTGAGGTTGTCCTTGGCGAACTTGGACACCTGCTGGCCGTGGGAGTAGTTCTGGCCCAGGATGTAGACCTTCTTGATGTCGGCCTGGTCCTTCATCCAGGTGGTCAGCGCTTCCATCTTCATGGAGGTGTCGGCATCGAGGCGGAAGTGCCAGTAGCTGCACTTGCTGTTGGTGAGGTCGGGATCGACCGCCGCGTAGTTCAGGTAGAGCAGTTCCTTGCCGGGATTGCGCGCATTGTTCTTCTCGACGGCGTCGATGATCGCGAGCGCCGGGCCCGAGCCGTTGCCCTGGGTGATGTAGCGCGCGCCCTGGTCCTGCGCCGAGCGCAGCGCCGCGGTGGTTTCCTGCGGGCTCAGCTTGTTGTCGATCGCGATGATCTCGAACTTCACGCCCGACGCATTCTTCTTGTTGAACTCGTCAGCCAGGTACTGGGTCGTCTTGAGCTGGTTGGTGCCCACGGCCGCCATCAGACCCGACAGCGGGTCCAGCCAGGCGATCTTGACGGTCTCGCCCTTCTGGGCGAACGACGCTGAAACACTCACCAACATGGCGCAGGCGGCCACTGACTTGATACCGAAGTGCATGAAGAGTCTCCTGGTTGAAAGGCGGGACGCCAGCGTACAAGCGCCCTTTTCTTCGCCGCACAGGGAATGCCCGGAAGGAAAGCCGCCGGGGCGGCCTTCCTATCGCGTGCGCGACAGTGCGGGTGGGCTTTGACCGTGCTTCAGAGGCCCGGCAGCTTGTAGTCCTTGAGCAGTTCGCGAAGCTTGGTCTTGAGGATCTTGCCGGTGGCGCCGATCGGAATGGCCTCCACGAACACCACGTCGTCGGGGATCTGCCACTTGGCGGTCTTGCCCTCGTAGAACTTCAGCAGCTCCTCGCGGGTGACTTCGGCGCCGGGCTTCTTCACGACGGCGATGATCGGGCGCTCGTCCCACTTGGGATGGAACACGCCGATGCAGGCCGCCATGGCGATGGCCGGGTGCGCGACCGCGATGTTCTCGATGTCGATGGAGCTGATCCACTCGCCGCCGGACTTGATCACGTCCTTGCTGCGGTCGGTGATCTGCAGGTAGCCCTCGGCGTCGATGGTGGCCACGTCGCCGGTGGGGAACCAGCCGCGGCCTGCAGCGTCGGCGACCAGCGGATTGCCGCCCTCGCCCTTGTAGTACTCCTTGACGACCCAGGGGCCCTTGACCAACAGGTCGCCGTAGGCCTTGCCGTCCCAGGGCAGCTCGTCGCCGTTGCCGTCGACGATCTTCATGTCGACGCCGAAGATGGCGCGGCCCTGCTTCATGCGGATCTGCAGCTGCGCGTCGGCGGGCAGCGACAGGTGCTTGTTCTTCAGCGTGCACAGCGTGCCCAGCGGGCTCATCTCGGTCATGCCCCAGGCATGCAGCACCTCGACGTTGTAGTTCTCCTGGAACGCCGTGATCATGGCCGGCGGGCAGGCCGAGCCGCCGATGACGGTGCGGTTCAGCTTGCTGAACTTCAGGCCGTTGGTCTGCATGTGGCCCAGCATCATCTGCCACACGGTGGGCACGCCGGCCGCGAAGGTCACGCCTTCGGACTCGATGAGTTCGTACACCGACTTGCCGTCCAGCGACGGGCCCGGGAACACGAGCTTGCAGCCCACCAGCGCGGCCGAGTACGGAATGCCCCAGGCGTTGACGTGGAACATCGGCACCACCGGCAGCACCGAGTCCTGCGCCGAGATGCGCATGACGTCGGGCAGCGCGGCGGCGTAGGCGTGCAGCATGGTCGAGCGGTGGCTGTACAGCGCGGCCTTCGGGTTGCCCGTGGTGCCGCTCGTGTAGCACATGCTCGAGGCCGAGTTCTCGTCGAAGGTGGGCCAATCGTAGGTGGTGGACTGCGTGCCGATCCAGGCCTCGTAGCTCACGAGGTTGGGCACGCCGCTGTCGGCCGGCAGCTTGTCGGCATCACACAGTGCAACCCATTTCCGGATCGTGGGACAACGCGCATGCACCGCCTGCACGAGCGGCAGGAAGCTCAGGTCGAAGCACAGGATCTGGTCTTCGGCATGGTTGGCGATCCACGCGATCTGGTCAGGGTGCAGGCGCGGGTTGATGGTGTGCAGCACGCGGCCGCTGCCGCTCACGCCGTAGTACAGCTCCAGGTGGCGGTAGCCGTTCCAGGCCAGGGTGGCGATGCGGTCGCTGAACAGCAGCTGCTCGCCATCCAGCGCATTGGCCACCTGCCTGGCGCGCGATGCGATGTCGCTCCAGGTGCACCGGTGGATATCGCCCTCGACACGGCGCGAGACGATCTCGCCGTCGCCGTTGTGGCGCTCGACGAACTCGATCAGCGACGAGATCAAAAGCGGTTGGTCTTGCATCAAACCCAGCATCTACGGACTCCTATGTGAAATGACTTCAAAAAGCGTTGCGAACGAGAGATTCACGCAAGCTTCGGCCACTTGCACAATGACACAAACCCGCACTGCATGATTGAACGAAGCGGCTCTTCAAGGGACGTTCAGCGGCGTGATCTTTGCCGCCGTTGGTGTGGCATCCAGCAGCATCTGCGAAGGCCACGTTCCCCAGGTTGCACCGAGTTCGGGCGTGTTCGGATCGCCGTTGCGCATGAAGGCCCCGACGCTGGCCATGACGGCCTTCGACAGCGCCACGCGCCCCTTCTCGTTGGCCTTGCCGCCCATCACGTTGCTGAGCAGCGACCCCTCGAAGTTGCCGAACACGAACGGCAGGTCGAAGGCGTGCGCGGCGCCGTACACGTCGTTCCACGGCGCGGCCTCCTGCGACCAGTCGAGGCGGTAGTGCCAGATGTTCGACTGGCGCGTCTTCATGGTGTTGAGCAGGTTGTCGCGGTTGGCGCCGAACAGGCCCTTCGTGACGATGTCGGTCGCTGCGTTGTAGCCCGTGCCGGGAGTACCTACCGGAAGGTAGGATGCGTCGATGATTTCGTTCACCGTGAGCGTGGGGGCGGCGTCCGGATTGAAGTTGAACATCATCGAGAAGCGCGCGTCGTCCTTGACGATCCAGCCCGCCTTCAGGCCCGGGATGCCCAGCGATCCCAGCAGCGACGCAAAGAGCTTGCCTTCGTCGCGCGTGTTGCCCGCGAGCATGGGCACCTTGACGTACTTGTCGGCCGCGATCGCACCGATCGGGTCCGACGGCAGCACCGTGCCGTCGGGAATGGGCGCAACGGAACCCTGCCCGGCTGCCGTGACCTTGGTCAGCAGCGCCCCACCCTCCTGCGCACGCAGGTACTCGGCGATCTGCGCCGGCGAGCGCGTGCCGATGTACACCTTGGCCGCCGCTTCATCGGCCACGGTGCCGTCGGCGACCAGCAGCTTTTCGAGGATCGTCTGGCCCTGCGTCAGCGAGGCCGAAGCCGGCTGCAGCGTCGGCAGCGTCCCAGGCGGCAGATTGGTCTTGAGCGAAATGCCGCCGCTCATCTCGAAGGCCTTGTGGAACAGGCCCTTGGCCATCGGCGAAGTCATCACCGCCAGCAAGTTGGTCGCACCGGCCGACTCGCCCGACAGCGTGACGTTGCCCGGGTCGCCGCCGAAGTTGGCGACGTTGCCCTGGATGAAGCGCAGTGCCGCCATGTTGTCCAGCAACGCGAAGTTGCCCGAGTCGTCGCCCGCCATGCCGCCCGGTCGCAGCTGCGGCATGTTCAAGAAGCCCAGGATGCCCAGGCGGTAGCTGGCGGTGATGACCACCGCATTGGTGGCCTTGGCCAGCGCCGCGCCGTCGTACAGCGGATCGGCCGTGTAACCCGAAATATTGCTGCCGCCATGGATGAACAACAGCACCGGCAGGTTCTTCTCGGTGGTGGCCGGACGCCAGATGTTGACGAACAGGCAGTCTTCGCTGCCGACCGGCTTGCCCAGGTTGGTGCCGATGGTGGCGTCGTAGGTGTTGCTGGTGCCGGGGCTGAAGATCCGGCCGATCTGCAGGCAGGCGTTGCCGAAGGTCTTGGCCGGGCGGATGCCGGTCCAGGCTTCGGGCTCGACCGGTGCGCGCCAGCGCAGCGCGCCGACCGGCGGCTGGGCGAACGGAACACCCTTCCAGGACCAGGTGCCATTCCTGGCGCTCTCGTCCGTGCCCTCGACCTTGCCGGCCGTGGTCTGGCGCACCATCGGGCCGTCGGCGGCGGGTGCCGGAGCGGGCGCGGGTGCCGGAGCCGGTGCAGGCGGCAACACGGGAAAGGCGGTCGCCCCGGACGAACCGCCACCGCAGGCTGCAAGCGCCGCCGCGGCGGCCAGCGTGGCCACGGTGGCGATGGCGCGCGCCATCGCCGTCTGTCCTGCCGCACCCTGGTCTTGTGCTGTTGTCGTTGTCTTCATGTTTTGTCTCCACACCGGGTTAATCGGAATTCCTGGCTTGGCGCGCGGCACCCATACTCCGGGCCGCCGTGCACTGGAAAAATTCTAGGAACCGGCCCTGTTTTCACCGCTATCGCAAGCGAGCCAATCGAATGACTTCAGAAGCCCCCCTGCCGCGCCATTCGCGCCGGCCGTCGCGCCGCCCCGGCTGTCCGCAGCCCGAGCTGCGCACCAGCTCGGCCGCATGGCTGGAGGGGGTGCTGTCGATGTTCGAGGCCGAGGGGCTGAACGTGCCCACGCTGCTGCGCGATGCCGGCTTCGACCCCGACTCGCTGCACCGCCAGAACGCGCGCATCCCGGTCGACGAGATCTCCGTGCTGTGGCAGGTGGCCGTGGCGCACGCCGGGCGGCCCACGCTGGGTCTGGACCGCGACCTGGCCGCCACGCACAGCAAGCTGGGCACCGTGGGCCACGCCATGGCCTGCAGCCCCACCCTGGGCGCGGCGCTCACGCGGCTCACGCGCTACATGGCCGTGATCTCCGACGCCACCGCGTTCTCGCTGCAGTCCGACGCGCGCGGCTGCTGGATGGTCATGGAGCACACCGGCGGCAGCCTGCCGATTCCGCGCCAGCGCGTCGAGTACGCCCTGCTGACCGTGCTCATGCAGTGCCAGTGGCTCACGCGGCGCGAGCTGCAGCCGCTGGCCATGGAGTTCGTCTACCCGCCGCCGGCCAACGACCGGCTGCACCGCGAGGCCTTCGGCTGCGAGATCCGCTTCAACGCGCCCGCCAACCGCGTGCTGCTGTCGTCGGCCGACATGACCATGCCGCTGCCCACCCACCACCCGGCGCTGGGGGAGATGCAGGAGCACCTGCTCGACGACCAGCTGAACCTGCTGGGACAGACCACCACCGCCAGCCTGGTGTGCGCCGAGATCGCGCGCCGGCTGCAGCACGGCGAGCCGCGCCGCCAGGACGTGGCCTCGGGCCTGGGGCTGGCCGACCGCACGCTGCAGCGCCGCCTGCAGGAGGAGTCGGTGTCGTTCCAGGCGCTGCTCGACCGCACCCGCCGCGAACTCGCCAAGCAGTACCTGGCCGAACAGCGCCACACGCTCGCGGACGTGGCCGACCGGCTGGGCTTCGTCGACGTCAGCAACTTCTTTCGCGCCTGCAAGCGCTGGTTCGGCCTGCCGCCGGCCCAGTACCGCGCCAGCCTCGCGCTCGACGGCGCCGGGGCGCTGCGCGGCGCGCTGCTGAACTGACCGACGGCATCCACCCCACGCGCCCGATGGCCTCAACGGCCTGGGGTTTCGCGCGCTGCCGGACAATCCGGGCATGAGCTTGTTAGCCGAAGACACCCCGGTCGCCGACCTGGGCCTGCGCTGGAAGCCCGGCTTCTCGACGCTGGGCCCCGCTTTTTTCACCGAATTGCGCCCCACGCCGCTGCCCGACCCGTACTGGGTCGGCCACAGCGACGCCGTGGCGCGCGAACTGGGCCTGCCGCCCGGCTGGCGCGAGTCGGACACGACGCTTGCCGCCCTCACCGGCAGCCTGCCGGTCGCGGGCACGCGGCCTTTCGCCACGGTCTACAGCGGCCACCAGTTCGGCGTCTGGGCCGGGCAACTGGGCGACGGGCGCGCGATCCTGCTCGGCGAGACCGAGGGCGGGCTCGAGGTGCAGCTCAAGGGAGCGGGCCGCACGCCCTACTCGCGCGGCGGCGACGGCCGCGCCGTGCTGCGTTCGAGCATCCGCGAGTTCCTGTGCAGCGAAGCCATGCATGGCCTGGGCATTCCGACCACGCGCGCGCTGTGCGTGACCGGCTCGGACGCCCGCGTGCGCCGCGAAGAGCTGGAAAGCGCTGCCGTGGTCACCCGCGTGGCACCCAGCTTCATCCGCTTTGGCCACTTCGAGCACTTCGCCGCCAACCAGCGCGAAGACGAGCTGCGCGCACTGGCCGACTACGTCATCGACCGCTACTACCCCGAGTGCCGCGCCACCGCGCGCTTCAACGGCAACGCCTACGCCGCCTTCCTCGAGGCCGTGAGCGAGCGCACCGCCGCCCTGCTCGCCCAGTGGCAGGCCGTGGGCTTCTGCCACGGGGTGATGAACACCGACAACATGAGCATCCTCGGGCTCACCATCGACTACGGCCCGTTCCAGTTCCTCGACGGCTTCGACCCGCGCCATATCTGCAACCACAGCGACACCCAGGGCCGCTACGCCTTCAACCAGCAGCCCAACGTCGCCTACTGGAACCTGTTCTGCCTGGCGCAGGCGCTGCTGCCGCTGATCGGCGACCAGGAAATCGCCGTGGCCGCGCTGGAGTCGTACAAGACCGTGTTCCCCAACGCCTTCGAAGACCGCATGCGCGCCAAGCTGGGCCTGTCGGCGCCCGCCGAGGGCGACCGCGCGCTGATCGAGGGCGTGCTCAAGCTGATGGCGGCCGAGAAGGTCGACCACACCATCTTCTGGCGCCGCCTGTCGAACCACATGGCCGACGGCAACGTCGAGCCGGTGCGCGACCTGTTCCTCGACCGGGCCGGCTTCGATACCTGGATGCTCTCTTTTTCGGAGCGCCACTCGCAGACCTCGCGGTCGGATGCGGCCGATTTGATGCTCAAATCGAACCCCAAGTTCGTGCTGCGGAACCACCTGGGCCAGCAGGCCATCGAAGCCAGTCAGCAAAAGGACCACGCGGGTGTGGCAACCTTGCTGACGCTGCTCCAAACCCCATGTGAAGAACACCCCGGTGCCGACGACTACGCCGGCTTCCCGCCCGACTGGGCCTCCACGATCGAAATCAGCTGCTCCTCATGACCACGCCCGTACAGAAAACCGACGCCGAATGGAAAGCCCTGCTCGCTGAGAAGGGCGCCGAACCCGCCGCCTTCGAGGTGACGCGCCACGCGGCCACCGAACGCCCCTTCACCGGCAAGTACGAAGCCCACTGGGACGACGGCACCTACCACTGCATCTGCTGCGGCGCCAAGCTCTTCGAGGCGGCCACCAAGTTCGACGCCGGCTGCGGCTGGCCCAGCTTCTCCGAAGAAGCGGTGCCCGGCGCCATCCGCAACATCGTCGACCGCTCGCACGGCATGGTGCGCACCGAGAACGTCTGCGCCAATTGCGGCGCCCACCTGGGCCACGTGTTCCCCGACGGCCCCACCGAAACCGGCCTGCGCTATTGCATGAACTCGGCCTCGCTCGACTTCCAGAAGAAGAAATGAAACTGCTCCTCGACTTCTTTCCGATCCTGCTGTTCTTCGGCGCCTACAAGTTCGCCGACATCTACACCGCCACCGGCGTGCTGATGGCCGCCACCGTGGTGCAGATGGCCGTCATCTACGCCATGGAACGCAAGCTGCAGGCGATGCAGAAGGCCACGCTGGTGCTGATCCTGCTGTTCGGCACGCTCACGCTGGTGCTGCACGACGACCGCTTCATCAAGTGGAAGCCGACGGTGCTGTACGGCGCCATGGCCGTCGCACTGGCGGTGGCGCTGTGGGCGCTGAAGAAGAACTTCCTGAAGATGCTGCTGGGCGCACAGCTCGAGCTGCCCGAGCGCATCTGGGGCCGGCTCAACGTGGCGTGGATCGGCTACTGCCTCTTCATGGCGCTCATCAACGGCTACGTGGCGGCCTACTTCACGACCGAGGCCTGGGTCAACTTCAAGCTCTGGGGCTATGTGTTCCCGATCGTCTTCCTGGTGGCGCAGGGCCTGTACATCGCGCCGCACCTCAAGGAAGACAAGCCGACCGCATGACGACCACCTCCATCCCCCTGCCCACCGTGGCCGCGCTCGAGGCGGCGCTGCGCGCCTCGCTTTCGCCCACGCAGCTCGAAGTGATCGACGAAAGCGCCGCCCACGCGGGCCATGCGGGTGCCAACGCCGAGGGCTACGGCACGCATTTCCGGGTGCGCATCGCCTCCCCGCTGTTCGATGGAAAGCCCCGCGTGGCGCGGCATCGGCTTGTGTATGATGCCCTCCAAGTTTTTATCGCACAGGGTCTGCACGCCATCGCCATCGAGGTGCTCTGAGTCGTCCAATCGGTTGCTTGCCGCGTTCGCCGCGGCCGCCCACCCTCTCCTTCTTTTCTCCTGATTCCTGCTTTCTTTCCCGCGCCTTTTCCTACACGCGCATTTCCTCTCCAGCCTGATATTCATTTCATGAAAAAACACATCTTGCAGGCCGTTGCGGCCGCAGCGCTGATCGGTGCACTCCCCCTGTCGGCCCTGGCGCAGAACGCAGCCATCGTCAACGGCAAGCCGGTGCCCAAGGCCCGCATGGACGTACTGGCCCAGCAGCTGGCTGCCGCCGGCCGCCCGGTGACGCCCGAGATGCAAAGCCAGCTGCGCGAGGAAATCGTGGCGCGCGAAGTGTTCATGCAGGAAGCGCAGAAGCAAGGCCTGGACGCCACCGAGGACTATAAGAACCAGCTCGAACTCGCCCGCCAGGCCATCCTGATCCGCGCGCTGTTCGAGAACTACCGCAAGACCAACGCGGTGTCCGACGCCGACGTGAAGGCCGAGTACGACAAGTTCGTGGCAGCCAACGGCGGCAAGGAATTCAAGGCCCGCCACATCCTGGTCGAAACCGAAGACCAGGCCAAGAAGATCATGGCCGACCTGAAGAAGGGCGCCAAGTTCGAAGACATCGCCAAGAAGCAGAGCAAGGACCCGGGTTCGGGCGCCAACGGTGGCGACCTCGACTGGGCCAATCCCGCCAGCTTCGTGCCCGAGTTCTCGGAAGCGATGATCAAGCTCAAGAAGGGCGAGACCACCCCTGCCCCGGTCAAGACCCAGTTCGGTTACCACATCATCCGCGTCGACGACATCCGCCAGGCCCAACTGCCGAAGCTGGAAGAAGTGAAGCCGCAGATCACGCAGCAGCTGCAACAGCAGCGCCTGCAGAAGTACCAGGAAGACCTGCGCGCGAAGGCCAAGGTCGAGTAAGCCTCAAGCCATCGCCCAGTAAAAAGCCCCGCAGTCGCGGGGCTTTTTTCATTGCGGCGTGATATTGAAGTCTTTGACGAACCGGGCGTAGTCGTTCGACTCCTTGCGCACGAAACTCGTGAAGTCCGCCGTCGAGCCGCCGATGACTTCCAGGCTGAGGTCGGTGAACTGCTTTTGCGTGTCGGCGTTCTTGAGCAGTGCCTGCACCTGCTCATTGAGCTTGGCGATGACCGGCGCGGGCGTTCCGGCCGGTGCCACCAGGCCGACCCAGCCCATGAAGCGATAGCCCGGCACGCCGGACTCGGCCACCGTCGGCACGTCGGGCAAGGTGGAAACGCGCTTGTCGCCCGTGACCGCCAGCGCCTTCAGCTTGCCGCTCTTGGCATAGGGCACGGCGGTCGGCGAGGTCTCGAACATCATGTCGATCTGGCCGCCGACCAGGTCGGACAGCGCGGGCGCCCCGCCCTTGTACGCCACGTTGAGCAAGTCGGTGCCGGTCATCTGCATGAAGCGGCGCGCGGCCACGTCCTGCGGGCCGCCCACGCCCGAAGTGCCGACGCTGAGCTTGCCGGGGTTGGCCTTGGCATAGGCCACCAGCTCGCCGACGTTCTTGAACGTCCACTTGGGATTCATGATGAGCACGTTGGGCTGGTCGGCCACGCGGATCACGGGCGCCAGGTCCTTGATCGGGTCATAGGGCAGCTTCGCGAACATGTGCCCGTTGGAGGCCAGGCCGGTGTGCACCATCAGCAAGGTGTAGCCGTCCTTCGGGGCCTTGGCGACGTAGTCCATGCCGATGTTGCCGCTGGCGCCGGGACGGTTGTCCACCAGCACGGGTTGGCCCAGCGCCGTCGAGAGCTTCTGGCCGACCAGGCGCGCCGTCATGTCGATGCTGCCGCCCGGTGGGAACGGCACGACCATGCGGATCGGCTTGGACGGATAGGCGTCCTGCGCATGGGCGACGGGCACGATGCACGCCAGGCCGGCGGCAAGGCAGGCGAGCGAGGCGAGCGGGAAACGGAAGCGCTGGATCATGAGGTTCTCCGGAGTTTCTTGAGGGGTGGCAGATGGGTCAATCGGCGGTGGCGCGCAGGGTGCGTTCGATGTCGGCGGCCCACGCGAGCAGCGCGGCGTCGCGCATCGGCAGGCCAGCAAGGCTCAGGCCCACGGGCGCTTCGCCGGCCGCGTGGCAGGGCAAGGAGATGGCGCAGCCGTCCATGAAGTTGACGATGGAGGGGTTGCGCAGCATCGCGGCATTGACGGCGACGTACTGCGCCTCGTCGGCTTCGAGGGCCTCGATGCGCGGCGCCACCAGCGGCACGGTCGGCATGAGCCAGCCATCGAATTCGCCCAGGCGCGCGGCCACGCGAAGTTGCCAGTCGGCCCGCTGTGCCTGCAGCGCGAGGTAGGCGCGCGCCGTGAAGTCCTTGCCGCGCAGGATGCGGCTGAGCACGCGCGGGTCGTAGCCGCTGCCGCTGCGCTCGATCAGTTCGGCGTGCCACGCCCATGACTCGGCGGCGCTGAAGCCGCCTGCGGCATTGATGGCCGCGAGCTCGCCGAACTCGGGCACCACCAGTTCGACCAGCTGCGCGCCGGCGGTCGAGAGGCGCTGCAGCGCGCGTTGGAAGGTTGCCGCGACGTGCGCGTCCATGCCGTCTTGCACCAGCGTGGTCGGCACCGCGAAACGGGCCTGGCGCAGGTGCTGCGTTCGGGGCGCCTCTGACACGCCGGACAGCACCGCCTCCATCGCCACGCAACCGGCCACGTCGAGCGCCATCACCCCGACCGCATCGAGGCTGTGCGACAGCGGCACGAGCCCGGTGCCGGGCATGCGGCGCGCCGTCGGCTTGAAACCCGTGATGCCGCACAGCGCCGCCGGAATGCGCGCCGAGCCGCCCGTGTCGCTGCCGACGCTTGCGACGCACATGCCATCGGCCACCGCCACGGCCGCGCCCGAGGACGAGCCACCGGGAATGCGCCGCTCGCCGCGCTGCCACGGATTGGCCGGCGTCCCGTAGTGCGGGTTGAGGCCGAGGCCGGAGTACGCGAACTCGGTCATGTTCGTCTTGCCGACCAGCACTGCGCCGGCCGCCAGCAGGCGCCGCACGGCCTCGGCGTCGTGCGCGGCGGGTGGCGCGTCGCGCAGCACGACGGAGCCGGCAGTCGTCGTTTCACCGGCCACGTCGAACAGGTCCTTGACCGAGACCGACAGGCCTTCGAGCGGCGAGCGCACGACGCCGGCTTGGCGCAGGCTGTCGGAGGCGCGCGCCAGGTGCTGGGCGCGGTCCGCCAGCACGCGCGTGAAGGTGCGCGCGCCTTCGCCGGCAGGGTCGGCGATGCGTTGCAGCGCCGAGGCGGTCAGCGCGGTGGAGGTGGTGCGGCCTGTGGCCAGTTCGGCGCGGGCGGCTTCGAGGGAGATCGCGGCGGACATGTGCGGTCCTCGTGCGTCAGGCGACGATCGGCAGCGAGACCGCGCGGTACTCGTGCGCGATGCGGCGGCCGGTGTGTTCGTCGACCAGTTCCATGCGAAAGCGCGCGGCCGGGCGGATGCCGCCGATGGCGCCGACCGTGCCGCAGGTCATCGCGAAGCCGTCGGCCGGTTCGCCGTCGGCCGCGGCGCAGCGCGCCAGCAGATCGGCCGGCGGGCGCAGCGCGGCCAGCGTGCCTTCCTGGTAGAGGCGCCATTCACCGCCCTCCTCGATCCACGAGCGCAGCACCAGCGTGTCCCAGCGCTCCTGCACATCGGCCAGCCGCCAGGCGCTGCGCGCCACGGGCTTCACGCAGATCTGCTTGGACAGCGCCACGCTGTGCGCTTCCAGCGCGCGGTCGGTGTGGTCCGAGCCGATCGAGACGAAGAACTCGCCCCCGTGCAGGAACAGCAGCGGCTCGACTTCGCCCGAGGTGTCGGCCCCCACCACCTGCACCACATCGGCCTGGCTCAGCTGCTGGGTGGCCACCCGGTAGAACAGCGGCACGGTGCTGGGCGCGGGCACGCCGAGCTCGGCGAGTTCCTCGATGTGGTGCTCGATGGCGGCGGTGTCGCGCCCGGTCCAGCCAGCGATCACGAGGTGCCGGGCCTCGAAGCTCAGCGTTGACGGGGCACTTCCCTCGGGAAGTTCGAAAGACAGTTTCATGGGTGGCAGCTCGATTGAAGTTTCAGTGAAATTTCACAACGATATTACAGTGAGTCCACAAAAACTTCAAAGGGATTTCCCGCAGGTACCATCGGGGAACTCCACCATGACCCTCCCGCCCCGATGAACGCAGCCACGCCCGCCCGCAAAGCCCCCGTCCGGCGGCCCGAAGCAGCCATCTCCCTCAACGAAACCGCTTACCTGCGCCTGAAGGAAGCCCTGGTGACCCTGGCCTACAAGCCCGGGGAATACCTCAACACCGCCCAGGTGATGGAGCGGCTGGGCGTGGGCCGCACGCCGGTGAACCAGGCGCTGCACCGCCTGTCGGCCGAGGGCCTGGTCCGCATCATTCCGCGCAAGGGCGCGATGGCTTCGCCGCTGTCGATCAACGACGCGCTGGAGCTGATCGAGGTCCGGCTGGTGAACGAGGTGCTGTGCATGCGCCTGGCCGCAGCGGCCATCACCGAGGCCGAGCTGGCCGAGCTGCAGGCCATCGCCGAGCAGTTCGAAGCGGCTGCGCAGCGGCGCGATGCGATGTCGGTGATGAACCTGGACCGCCTCTTCCACGAAAAGATCGCGGCGGCGGCGCGCAACGCGATGCTGCAGGACATCCTGAGCGTGTTGCACGCGCGCTCGCAACGCTTCTGGGCGATCTCACTGGCCGCCGAGGGGCACCTCGCCGAGGTGATCGAAGAGCACCGCACCATCGTCGCCACGCTGCAGCGGCATGACGCCGATGCAGCGGCCGAAGCGGCGAAGACGCATGTGCTGTCGTTCAAGGCGTCGATGCTGAACAGCCAGCGTTGATCGACAG
Source organism: Variovorax sp. FW305-3-2-15-B-LB1 (assembly GCF_058787635.1). Lineage (NCBI taxonomy): Bacteria > Pseudomonadati > Pseudomonadota > Betaproteobacteria > Burkholderiales > Comamonadaceae > Variovorax > Variovorax sp. FW305-3-2-15-B-LB1. Next base: position 26,598 of record NZ_JBYSZY010000032.1, read on the forward strand.
CGCTTCAGGCGCACCCCCATGAAAAATGCCCTCCAGACCCAAGCCTGGAGGGTATTTTTCGTTGGCCGTCGTCAGGTCGCCTGCGCGGCCCGACGTCGCCCGATCAACCCACCCACTTGCGCGCGTTGCGCCAGATCTGCATCCACGGGCTCAGCTCGCTCTTGTCGCCCGAGGTCCAGCTCGTCTGGATGTTGCGGAACACGCGCTCCGGGTGCGGCATCACGGCGGTGAAGCGGCCGTCCGGCGTGGTCACCGAAGTCAGGCCACCGGCGCTGCCGTTCGGGTTGAACGGGTACTGCTCGGTCGGCTGGCCGTGGTTGTCCACGAAGCGCATCGCGCCGATGGCCTTGGCGGCGTCGCCGCGGTGCTTGAAGTTGGCGTAGCCCTCGCCGTGCGCCACCGCGATCGGCAGGCGGCTGCCGGCCATGCCCGCGAAGAAGATGCTGGGCGACTCGAGCACCTCGACCATCGACAGACGCGCCTCGAAACGTTCGCTCTGGTTGGTGGTGAAGCGCGGCCAGGCCTCGGCGCCCGGAATGATGTCGGCCAATTCGGCAAACATCTGGCAGCCGTTGCACACGCCCAGGCCGAAGGTGTCGGTGCGACCGAAGAAGGTCTTGAACTGCTCGGCCAGCTTCGGGTTGAAGGTGATGCTGCGCGCCCAGCCGATGCCCGCGCCCAGCGTGTCGCCGTAGCTGAAGCCGCCGCAGGCGACCACGCCCTTGAACGCGGCCAGGTCCGCCCTGCCCGTCTGCAGGTCGGTCATGTGGACGTCGAAGGCCTCGAAGCCCGCTTCGGTGAAGGCATAGGCCATCTCGACGTGCGAGTTGACGCCCTGCTCGCGCAGGATCGCGACCTTGGGGCGCGACTGCAGGATGGCCGGTGCCACCGGCGTGTTCGGCAGGAACACATGCATGCCCGGGTCATTCGGCACACCGGCCGCGGCGTGCTCGGCATCGGCGCAGGCAGGGTTGTCGCGCTCGCGGGCGATCCTCCAGCTGACCGAATCCCACACCTGATGCAGATCGTGCAGCGAGGCGCTGAACACCGACTTGGCATCGCGCCAGACTTCGAGCTTGCCCTTGCCGGCGTCCATGGTGGAGCTGGCCGGGCGCGTCTTGCCGACGAAGTGGCTGTGCGTGCTCAGGCCATGGGCGCGCAGCACCTGCATGACGTCGTTGCGCTCGGCCGTGCGCACCTGCAGCACCATGCCCAGCTCTTCGTTGAACAGCGCTTTGAGCGTGAGCTCTTCGCGGCGCGCGCTGACCTGGTGCGCCCAGTTCTTGGCGTCGCCGGTTTCCATGCGGCTGTCGGAAATGCCGTCGCCTTCGGTGACGAGCATGTCGACATTCAGTGCCACGCCGACGTGGCCCGCAAAGGCCATTTCGGAGGCGGTGGCGAACAGGCCGCCGTCGCTGCGGTCGTGCATCGCGAGGATCTTGCCGTCGGCGCGCAGCGCGTTCACGGCGTTGACCAGCGCGACCAGCTGCGCCGGGTCGTCGAGGTCGGGCACGGTGTCGCCGCTCTGGCCGAGCGTCTGCGACAGAATGCTGCCGGCCATGCGGTGCTGGCCACGGCCGAGGTCGATGAGCACGAGCGTGGTGTCGTCTTCGGTGGCGTCGAGCTGCGGCGTGAGCGTGCCGCGCACGTCGGCCAGCGACGCGAAGGCGGTGACGATCAGGCTGACCGGCGACGTGACCTTCTTGGCTTCGCCGTTGTCTTTCCACTGCGTGCGCATCGACAGCGAATCCTTACCGACCGGAATCGACACGCCCAGCGCCGGGCACAGCTCCATGCCCACGGCCTTCACGGTCTCGTACAGCGCGGCGTCTTCGCCGGGCTCGCCGCAGGCGGCCATCCAGTTGGCGGACAGCTTGACGCGCGAGAGCTCGATCGGCGCGGCCAGCAGGTTGGTGATGGCCTCGGCCACGGCCATGCGGCCCGAGGCCGGCGCGTCGAGCGCGGCCAGCGGCGTGCGCTCGCCCATGCTCATGGCTTCGCCGGCGAAGCCCTTGTAATCGGCCAGCGTCACGGCGCAATCGGCCACGGGCACCTGCCACGGGCCGACCATCTGGTCGCGGTGCGTCAGGCCGCCCACGCTGCGGTCGCCGATGGTGATGAGGAAGCGCTTCGAAGCCACGGTCGGGTGCGCGAGCACGTCGATGGCGGCCTTCTGCAGGTCGACGCCCGTGAGGTCAAGCGGCTTGAAGCTGCGGGCGACGGTCTTCACGTCGCGGTGCATCTTGGGCGGCTTGCCCAGCAGCACGTCCATGGGCATGTCGACCGGCTGGACTGCCGCGCCTTCGTCGGCCACCAGCAGCTGGCGCTCTTCGGTCGCCACGCCGACCACCGAGAACGGGCAGCGCTCGCGCTCGCAGAAGGCCTTGAACTGCTCGAGCGACTCCGGTGCGATGGCCAGCACGTAGCGCTCCTGGCTTTCGTTGCACCAGATTTCCTTGGGCGCCATGCCCGACTCTTCGAGCGGCACGGCGCGCAGGTCGAAACGCGCGCCGCGGCCGGCGTCGTTGGTCAGCTCGGGGAAGGCGTTGCTCAGGCCGCCCGCGCCCACGTCGTGGATCGCGAGGATCGGGTTGGCCGCGCCCTGCTGCCAGCAATGGTTGATGACCTCCTGCGCACGGCGTTCGATCTCGGGGTTGCCGCGCTGCACCGAGTCGAAGTCGAGCTCGGCCGCGTTGGCGCCGGTGGCCATCGAGCTGGCGGCGCTGCCGCCCATGCCGATGCGCATGCCGGGGCCGCCGAGCTGGATCAGCAGCGAGCCGGCCGGGAACAGGATCTTCTTGGTCTGGGTGGCGTCGATGCTGCCCAGGCCGCCCGCGATCATGATGGGCTTGTGGTAGCCGCGCTGCACGGTGTCGAGGTCGCTCGTCACCGCCTGCTCGTATTCGCGGAAGTAGCCCAGCAGGTTGGGACGTCCGAATTCGTTGTTGAATGCGGCGCCGCCCAGCGGGCCCTCGGTCATGATCTGCAGCGGGCTCGCGATGTGCTCGGGCTTGCCGTAGTGGCCCTCTTCCGGCCAGAGCTTGGAGACGGTGAAGCCGGTCAGGCCGGCCTTGGGCTTGGAGCCGCGGCCGGTGGCACCTTCGTCGCGGATTTCGCCGCCCGCGCCGGTCGAGGCGCCGGGGAACGGGGAAATGGCCGTGGGGTGGTTGTGCGTCTCGACCTTCATCAGCACATGGCTCAGGGCGCTATCTTTTTGATAGCTCTGCGAGCCGTGGGCCGGAATGAAGCGCTCGATGGTCGCGCCTTCCATCACCGAGGCGTTGTCCGCATAGGCAATCACCGTGTGCTGCGGGTTCTGCTTCTCGGTGTGGCGGATCATCGAGAACAGGCTCTGCGGCTGGGCCACGCCGTCGATGGTGAAGTTGGCGTTGAAGATCTTGTGGCGGCAGTGCTCGCTGTTGGCCTGCGCGAACATCATGAGTTCGACGTCGCTGGGGTTGCGACCCAGGCGGGTGAAGGCGTCCACCAGGTAGTCGATTTCGTCCTCGGCCAGCGCCAGGCCGAAGCCGGTGTTGGCGGCCACCAGCGCGGCACGTCCACCGGTTTGCACGTCGACCTGCGCCATCGGCTGGGCCGGCAGCTCGCTGAACAGGCTGGCCGCCTGCTCGACGGTGGCCAGCACCGATTCGGTCATGCGGTCATGCAGCGGGCTGGCCGCGGCGGCCAGGGCGTCGCCCTCGAGCACGGGGGCCTTGCCGATCAGCGGCGCCTTGAGCTTCAGGTGGTATTGGGTGACGCGCTCCACGCGGCGCAGCGCCAGGCCGCAGTTGTGGGCGATGTCGGTGGCCTTGGAGGCCCAGGGCGACACGGTGCCCAGGCGGGGCGTGACGACCACCGAGGCGCTCGCCTTGGCCGCCGGGGCCTCGAAGGGCTCGCCGTAGGTCAGCAGCGCGGCAAAACGCTCGCGGTCGGCGTCGCCCAGCGACGCATCGGTGACCACCAGGTGCACGAAACGGGCCGAAATGCCCTCAATGCGTGGCTCGATGGCCTGCAGCTTCGGCAGCAGCTGCCGCGCACGGAAGTCGCTGAGTGCGCTGCCGCCCTCGAACATGGTTACGACAGGAAGGGCTTGGGGTGCGGGCTGCGTCACGGTCGATGGGGCCTCGGGGGGCGCGTTGGAAATCAAGGAATCGAGGCGGATGGCCGCTGACTGGGGTCATCCGCGTTAACCCGGAATTTTAGCTTGCCGAATGGGATAATTCGGGGCATGAGCATTACCTACAAAGACGCCGCAGGCATCGAAGCCATGCGGGTCGCCTGCCGCCTCGGGTCCGAGGTGCTGGACTACCTCACGCCCTTCATCAAGCCCGGCATCACGACCAACGACGTGGACCGGCTGGCCGCCGAATACATGGTCAAGCAGGGAACCACCTCGGCCACGGTGGGCTACATGGGCGCCAGCAGCGTGCCGTTCCCGAAGTCGCTGTGCACCTCGGTGAACCACGTGGTGTGCCACGGCATCCCCAATGACAAGCCCTTGAAGAAGGGCGACATCATGAATGTCGACGTCACCGTCATCAAGGACGGCTGGTTCGGCGACAACAGCCGCATGTTCGTGATCGGCGACGCCTCCATTGCCGCCAAGCGCCTGTGCAACGTCACCTTCGAAGCCATGTGGCACGGCATCCTGCAGGTGCGCCCCGGCGCCCACCTGGGCGATGTGGGCCATGCGATCCAGAAGTTCGCCGAGGGCCAGGGTTTCTCGATCGTGCGCGAGTTCTGCGGCCACGGCGTGGGCCAGCGCTTCCACGAAGAGCCCCAGGTGCTGCACTACGGCCGCCCGGGCACCATGGAAGAGCTCAAGCCCGGCATGATCTTCACCATCGAGCCGATGATCAACGCCGGCAAGCGCGATGTGAAGGAAGACTTCAAGGGCGGCCAGTACGACGGCTGGACCATCGTCACGCGTGACCATTCGCTGTCGGCCCAGTGGGAGCACACGGTGCTCGTCACCGAGACCGGCTACGAGGTGCTGACGCTCTCCGAAGGCAGCCCGCCGCTGCCGGCCTTCGTCACCTCCACCAAAACCTGACGCGCCCCAGCGCGCCCCCGCCGTGATCGAAGCAGCCAAGATCGACGTGGCGACGCTGCGCGAAGCCTATCGCGCGAAAAAGCTCGCCCTTTTCGACACCCTGCGCTTCGCACGCGCGCCCACCCGCAGCGTCCACACGGTGCTGCGCCAGCTCTCAGCGCTGGCCGACCAGACGCTCACTGCGCTGTGGAACGAAGCCGGCTTCGGCGACGCCTTCGCGCTGGCCGCGGTGGGCGGCTACGGGCGCGGCGAGCTGTTTCCGTACTCCGACGTCGACGTGCTGCTGCTGCTGCCGCCCGAGGGCCAGGACAGCGGCGTCGAGCCGGCCCGCATCGAGGCCTTCATCGGCCAGTGCTGGGACGCCGGCCTCGAGATCGGCTCCAGCGTGCGCACGCTCGAGGAGTGCCTGGACGAGGCCGCCAAGGACATCACGGTCCAGACCTCGCTGCTCGAATCGCGGCTGATCACGGGCGACAAGAAGCTCTTTGCGGCCTTTCGCCGCCGCTTCACCCAGGCCATCGACCCGCAAGCCTTCTTCGTGGCCAAGTCGCAGGAAATGCGGCACCGCCACCAGAAGTTCGACAACACGCCCTACGCGCTCGAACCCAATTGCAAGGAATCGCCCGGCGGCCTGCGCGACCTGCAGACCATCCTCTGGATGAGCAAGGCCGCCGGCTTCGGCAGCCGCTGGGACGACCTGGCCAAGAACGGCCTGGCCACGCCCTTCGAAGCGCAGCAGATCAAGCGCAACGAGGCCCTGCTCTCGCTCATCCGCGCCCGCCTGCACGTGATTGCCAACCGGCGCGAAGACCGGCTGGTGTTCGACCTGCAGACCGCCGTGGCCGCGAGCTTCGGCTACGAGAGCGAGTCGCAGCGCAAGTCGAGCGAGGCGCTGATGCGCCGCTACTACTGGGCGGCCAAGGCGGTGTCGCAGCTCAACCAGATCCTGCTGCTCAATATTTCCGAGCGGCTGCAGCCCATCGACGAGCAGCCCACGACCATCAACGAGCGCTTCTACGAGCGCGCCGGCCTGATCGAGATCGCCAGCGACGACCTGTACGAGCGCGAGCCCCACGCGGTGCTCGAGACCTTCCTGCTGTACCAGAAGACCATCGGCGTGAAGGGCCTGTCGGCGCGCACGCTGCGTGCGCTGTACAACGCGCGCCATGTCATGGACAGCAAGTTCCGCAACGACCCGGTCAACCACGTGACCTTCATGCGGATCCTGCAGCAGCCCTACGGCATCACGCATGCCTTCCGGCTCATGAACCAGACCTCGGTGCTGGGGCGCTACCTGCGCGTGTTCCGCAGCATCGTGGGGCAGATGCAGCACGACCTGTTCCACGTGTACACGGTCGACCAGCACATCCTGATGGTGCTGCGCAACGTGCGCCGCTTCTTCATCGCCGAGCATGCGCACGAGTACCCGGGCTGCTCGCAGCTCGCGGCCGGCTGGGACAAGCCCTGGATCCTGTACGTGGCCGCCCTCTTCCACGACATCGCCAAGGGCCGCGGCGGCGACCACTCCACGCTCGGCGCGCGCGACGTGCAGCGCTTCTGCAAGCAGCACGGCATCGCCCGCGAAGACGCCAAGCTCATCGAATTCCTCGTGGCCGAGCACCTGGTGATGAGCCAGGTCGCGCAAAAGCAGGACCTGGGCGACCCGGAGGTGATCGGCGCTTTTGCCAAGCGCGTGGGCAACGAGCGCTACCTCACGGCGCTGTACCTGCTGACGGTGGCCGACATCCGCGGCACCTCGCCGCGCGTGTGGAATGCCTGGAAGGGCAAGCTGCTCGAGGACCTGTATCGCTTCACCCTGCGCGCCCTGGGCGGTCGCATGCCTGACCCGGACGCCGAGGTCGAGGCCCGCAAGCGCGAAGCGCTGGTGCAGCTGGCCCTGCACGCCCAGCGCTTCGAGGCGCACAAGGCGCTGTGGGACACGCTCGACGTCGGCTACTTCATGCGCCACGACGCCACCGAGATCGCCTGGCACGCCAAGCAGCTGTCGCGCTTCGTGCCACCGAAGAACGTGCCCATCGATCCGAAGGCGCCGCCCATCGTGCGCGCGCACCTGTCGCCGGTGGGCGAAGGGCTGCAGGTCGTGGTCTACACGCCCGACCAGTCCGACCTGTTCGCGCGCATCTGCGGCTATTTCGACCAGGCCTCGTTCAGCATTCTTGACGCCAAGGTCCACACCACGAGCAACGGCTATGCGCTCGACACCTTCCAGGTGGTGACGACCTTCCAGCCCGACCACTACCGCGACCTGATCAGCATGGTCGAAACCGGCCTGGCGCAAACGCTCACCGAGGCCGGCGCCCTGCCCGCGCCGAGCATGGGGCGCGTGTCACGCCGGGTGCGCAGCTTTCCGATCAAGCCGCGCATCAGCCTCGTGCCCGACGACAAGGCGCAGCGCTGGCTGCTCAGCATCTCGGCCAGCGACCGCGCGGGCCTGTTGTATTCGGTGGCGCGCGTGCTCGCGCGGCATCACCTGAACCTTCAACTGGCGAAGGTGACGACCCTGGGTGAACGGGTGGAAGACACCTTCCTGATCAGCGGGCCGGAACTGCAGGGCCAGAAGACGCAGCTGGCCATCGAGACCGACCTGATGGAGGCGCTGGCCTCCCAGTGAGGCCGCCGAATGGGCGTGTGCGGCTCAGCCGCAGTACGCGCCGAGGATGCGCCCCGTGGGATCGACCTGCGCGTTGAGGCGCGTCGCGTCCTGGGCCGGGTCGGCCGGCGCCGTGGCCGGCACGGTGCGCGCGGTTTTCGCGCCGGCGCGCTGGCGCATCTCTTCGAGCAACGGACGCGTCGCCTGCATGCCGAGCGCAAAGCGCACTTCCGGGGCTTGGCAACTCTCAGGCGGGGGCGCGAAGCTCGGCGGCGCCGGCACTTCGGAGGTGAGCGGCCGGTCCTTGGGCGGGGCCTCGCAGCCCGCGAGCACCGCAGCCAGGGCCGCAGCCGTCAGAAGAAACCCGTGCCGGCCAAACGTCATGCGCATCTTGTCTTGCTCCTTGAAACCAGCCTGAAGCTTAGCCGCCCGCGGTGGCCCGCTCATGACCCCTTGCGCTGCAGCGGCGACAACAGCCCCAGGCGGATGCCCGTGATCACGGCCTCGGTGCGATTGTGCACACCCAGTGCCTGGAACAAGGTGCCGATGTACTCCTTCACCGTGTGCTCGGACAGGCCGAGCTCGCGCGCGATCGACTTGGTCGGCAGCCCGCGCGCCAGGCCGTGCAGCGTGTCGGTCTGGCGCGGGCTGAGCGTCGGCCTGGCGGTGCTCTTCGGCCCCAGGTGCAGGATTTCCTGCGGCAGGTAGACCTCCCCCGCCAGCACGGTCTCGAAGGCCCGTTTCAGGAAGTCGGCCGGCATGCTCTTGGGCACGAAGCTCATGGCGCCCGCCTCCAGGCAGCCGCGGATGATGTCGACATCGGTCGAGGCCGACACCACCACGGCCGCGATGTCGGGCGCCGCCGCCTTCAGGCGCACCAGCGCATCCAGGCCGTACTCGCCGCGCAGTTCGAGATCGAGCAGGCAGATCGCCAGATCGGGATGGCGCAGCGCCAGGGCGCAGGCCTCGTCGACCGTGGCGGCTTCGAAGATTTCGGCGCTGCGCTCCATGCTCTCCAGCAGCATGCGCAGGCCCGCGCGAAACAACGCGTGGTCGTCCAGCGTCATCACTTTCATGGCACACCCCCTTCGGCCTTTCTGGCCGATATGCACCCTCATTCTGACTCTGGCACCCACGGGTAGAGCCGCCGCGCGTCGGAACTAGATCACCCTCCATGCAAAAAACTACCAGCCCCTGCGAAGGAGGGGTTGGGTGCCTGGCGCGTTTCGAGGAAATTCAGAGCCGACCGCTGTTGTCGCCAAAGGGGGCCGACCATGAACGCCAGTTTTCAAGACCGACTGATCTCGCTTGTCGCGGGGTCGCAGCCCCAATGGAAATCCGAGCTCGCCCGACAGTGCGGCGTCAGCGCCCCCACCGTGATCCGCTGGCTCACCGACCGGCACAGCTGCGCAGGCACCCTGCACCTGCATGCGATCGCCGCGTACTTCCAGGTGCCGGCCCGGTGGCTGGCCACGGGTGATGGCCCGGAGCGGGTGCGCACGCGGCGCTCACATTGAAAGGGTTGTAAGCGGACTTCTGTGAGCGGGCGCGCAAGCGGCAAGCCGGCCGCGCCCATGGCGTATGCTGAAAGGCCGCGCACGGCACCGCCGGCGCGCTTCTCTTTCATCACCCGCTTTCGACATGAGCACCTCTTCCCATCCCCTCGCGGGCCAGCCGGCCCCGTCTGATCTGCTGGTGGACGTGCCGCGCCTCGTCTCGGCCTACTACACCGGTCGCCCCGATCCGGCCGTGCCCAGCCAGCGCGTGGCCTTCGGCACCTCGGGACATCGCGGCTCCTCGTTCGACGACGCCTTCAACGAATGGCATGTGCTGGCCATCAGCCAGGCCATCTGCGACTACCGCAAGCAGCAAGGCATCGACGGCCCGCTGTTCCTGGGCATCGACACGCACGCGCTGTCTACGCCCGCCTTCGCCAGCGCGGTCGAGGTGCTGGCGGCCAACGGCGTCGAGCTGATGCTGTCGAAGGACGACGAGTACACGCCCACGCCGGCCGTGTCGCACGCCATCCTGGTCTACAACCGCGGACGCACCAGCGGCCTGGCCGACGGCATCGTGATCACGCCTTCGCACAACCCGCCCGAAAGCGGCGGCTTCAAGTACAACCCGCCGAATGGCGGCCCCGCGGGCACCGACATCACCTCCGCCGTCGAAGCGGCCGCCAACAAGATGCTGGCGAACAAGCTCGAAGGCGTGAAGCGCATGCCACTCGCGCAGGCGCTGAAGGCGTCCACCACGCACCGCCACGACTACCTCAACACCTACGTCGAAGACCTGGCCCAGGTGCTCGACATGGACGCGATCCGCGGCGGCACCGTCGACCTGGGCGTCGACCCGCTGGGCGGTGCCGGCGTGCACTACTGGCCCGCCATTGCGGCGCGCTACAAGCTCCAGCGCCTGAGCGTGCTGAGTCAGGCGGTCGACCCGACCTTCCGCTTCATGTCGCTCGACTGGGACGGCCGCATCCGCATGGACCCGTCGTCGCCCGACGCGATGCACGGGTTGGTCGCGCTGAAAGACCGCTTCGGCATCGCCTTCGCCTGTGACACCGACCACGACCGCCACGGCGTGGTCACGCGCAGCGCGGGCCTGATGCAGCCGAACAACTACCTCGCGGTGATGGTCGACTACCTCTTCACGCACCGCCCGCACTGGCCAGCGCAGGCGGCCGTCGGCAAGACCGTGGTCAGCAGCCGCATGATCGACCGAGTGGCGGCGCGGCTGGGCCGCCCGCTGTACGAAGTGCCGGTGGGCTTCAAGTGGTTCGTCGACGGTCTGGTCGACGGCTCGCTGGGCTTCGGCGGCGAGGAAAGCGCGGGCGCCACCTTCCTGCGCCACGACGGCAGCGCCTGGACCACCGACAAGGACGGCATCGTGCCCGCCCTGCTCTCGGCCGAGATCGCCGCACGCACGGGCCGCGACCCCGGCGAGCGCTTCACCGAGCTGACGCAGGCGCTGGGGCGCCCCGTGTCGGATCGCGTGGACGCGCCCGCCACGCCCGAGCAGAAGAAACGCCTGTCGGCCCTGTCGCCGCAGCAGATCACCTCGACCACGCTGGCCGGCGAGAAGATCGAGAACGTGCTGAGCCACGCCCCGGGCAACGGCGCGGCCATCGGCGGCGTGAAGGTCGTCACCGAGAACGGCTGGTTCGCCGCGCGACCGTCGGGCACGGAGAACATCTACAAGATTTACGGCGAGAGCTTCCTCGGCGACGACCACCTCGCGCGCATCCTCGGCGAGGCGCAGCAGGTGGTCGACAAGGCGCTGTCGGCGAGCTGATGCGAGGCGCACGCGCATGGACACGCTCGTGCTGCGCCTGCAACCGGGCGACGACCTGCGCGCGGCGCTCGACGCCGTGCTGAAGCAAGCCGGCATCGGCGACGCGGCCTTCGTGGTCTCGGGCATCGGCAGCCTGCGCGGCGCGAGCATCCGTTTCGCGGGCGCCGAGACGGCGACGCGGATCGAAGGCGACCTTGAAATCCTCACGCTCGCCGGCACGCTGTCGCCCGACGGCTCGCACCTGCATCTCAGCGTGTCGGACGGCGCCGGCCGGGTGTCGGGCGGCCATGCCGCGCCGGGCTGCGTGGTGCGCACCACGGCCGAGATTCTCGTCGCGGTGCTGCCCGAATGGTGCTTCTCGCGCGAGCCCGATGCGCAGACCGGCTACGCCGAGCTGGTGCCCAGGCGCCGCTCCAGCCAGACGCTGTAGCGCGACAGCCCGAAGCACAGCAGCCAGTAGACGGCCGCCACGAACAGGTAGCCCTCGAGGTAGAACGGTCGCCAGACCGGGTCGCCGCCCAGTGCCAGCCCGAGCGCGCCGGTCAACTCGAACAGGCCGACCACGGTGACCAGCGAGGTGTCCTTCAGCGTGCCGACCACGCTGTTGGTCAGCGCCGGCACCACGAGGCGCAGCGCCTGCGGCAGCACGATGTCGCGCTGCACTGGCCAACGGCCGAAGCCCAGCGCCATCGCCACCTCGGTCTGCCCGCGCGGCACGGCCTGCAAGCCGCCGCGGATGATCTCCGCAAGATACGCCGCGACGAACAGCGTGAGCCCCATCAGCACGCGCACCAGCACGTCGGGTTGCCAGCCGGCTGGCCATAGCAGCGGCAGCAGGAACGAGGCCATGAACAGCACCGAGATCAGCGGCACGCCGCGCACCAGCTCGATGTAGCTCGCGCTCAGCGTGCGCACCACAGGCCATTCGGAGCGCCGCCCCATCGCCAGCAGCAGCGCCAGCGGAAAGGCCAGCGCCAGCCCGACCACCGCGAGCCCGATGGTGAGCGGCAGGCCGCCCCAGCGGCTGGTCGGCACCACGCTCAGCCCGGCCACGCCGCCGTGCATCAGCCCGACGAACAGCAGCAGAGCCACGCCCCACAACGGCGCCAGCCACCAGCGCCAGCTGCGCGGCCACGCGCTGAGCACGGTCACCGCGGACAGCACGACCACCGCAATGGCCGGACGCCATTGCTCTTCATACGGAAAACGCCCGAAGAGCATGGGCCGCCACTTCTCGGCCACCACGCCCCAGCAGGCGCCGTGCTGCACTGCGCGGCAGGCGTCGGCGTCGGGGCGGAACACGGCGTGCACCACACCCCATTCGAACGCGTGAAAGCCGGCCCAGGCCAGCAGGCCCAGCAGCAGCACCGTGGCCAGCGCGCGCAGCGGCGAACCCCACAGCTCGCTGCGCCATGCGATGGGGCCTTGCGCGACGTTTCTCATCGCCAGCCTCGCAGCGCGACGCGCGCGTTGTAGCGGTTCATGCCGAAGGAGATCACGAGCGACAGCAGCAGGTACACCGCCATGATGATCGCGATGCACTCGAAGGCGCGCCCGTTCGAGCCGATGGTGGTGTTGGCCACCGACACCAGCTCGGGATAGCCCACGGCCACAGCAAGCGACGAGTTCTTGGTGAGGCTCAGCAGCTGGTTGGTGAGCGAGGGCACGATCACGCGCAGCGCCTGCGGCAGGATCACGATGCGCAGTTGCTGCACCGACGACAGGCCCAGCGCCTGCCCCGCCAGCACCTGCCCCTGCGAGACCGAGAGGATGCCGGCGCGCACGATCTCGGCGACGAAGGCCGCCGAGTACAGCGACAACCCGGCGACGATGGTCACGTACTCCGGACTCAGCGCGGCGCCGCCGCTCACGCCGAAGTCACCGCGCTCGGGCCATTCGAAATGCGTGGGCCACCCGCCGCCCTCGCCCGCCACGGGCCAGGGCACGCTGAGCCCGCCCTTGCTGAGCCACACGCCCGGCAACAGGTGCACGGGCTCGGTCGGGTCGGGCAGCAGGTTGGCCATCGCGAACGCCAGCATCAGCAACTGCACCAGCAGCGGCACGTTGCGCAGCAGCTCCACGTACGCGGTGCAGATGCCGCGCAGCAGCACGTGCGGCGCGAGCCGACCGATGCCGATCAGCGTGCCGAGCACCACCGCGAAGATGACCGCCGGCACGGCCGCGCGCACGGTGTTGATCAGGCCCGCGAGGAAGGCGCGCCACGACGGCTGGCTGGCATCGAAGTCGAGCCAGCCTTCGCTGATCGAGAAGCCCGCGGGCTCGGTGAGGAAGTCGAAGCCCGAACGCACGCCGCGTGCGCGCAGCACCTCGAGCGCATGGTTCACCACCCAGAAGGCACCGGCCACGACGGCCAGCACCAAGAGGGCCTGCACGAGCCAAGCCAGCCAGGCGCCGCGGCGCGAGGCCTGGCGGCTCATCTAACGGGTGGTGCGTAGATCAGGCCGCCCTTGCTCCACAAATTATTGGAGCCGCGCGGCAGCTTGAGCACCGACTTCGGTCCGACGTTGCGCTCGAACATTTCGCCGTAGTTACCCACGGCCTTGATGGCGCGGTACGACCAGTCCTTGTCGAGACCGAGCAGCTTGCCGAGGTCTTCACCGGCGCCGAGCAGGCGCTGCTGCGCCGGGTCCTTGCTGCCGGCCTTGAGCTGGTCGGCATTGGCCTGCGTGACGCCGAACTCTTCCGCCTCGATGAGCGCGTTGGGCACCCACTTGGCGATGGCGAACCACTCGTCGTCGCCACGGCGCACCAGCGGTGCGAGCGGTTCCTTGGAGATCAGCTCGGGCAGGATGAGGTAGTCGTCGGGGTTCGGCGCTTCCTTGTTGCGCAGGCCGGCCAGCGCCGAGGCGTCGGTGGTGAAGGCCTGGCAGCGGCCCGAGAAGAAGGCCTTGAACGAGGCCTCGAAGCTCTCGAACACGACGGTCTTCACCGGGATGTTCTGCGCGCGGAAGTAGTCCGACACGTTCTTCTCGTTGGTGGTGCCCGACTGCGTGCAGATGGTGGCGTTCTTGAGCTGCTTGGCGCTCGTCACCTTGAGCTTCTTGGGCACCAGGAAGCCCTGGCCGTCGTAGTAGGTGATGGTGGTGAAGTTGAAGCCCAGCGAGGCGTCGCGCGTGAGCGTCCAGGTGGTGTTGCGCGCGAGGATGTCGATCTCGCCGGCCTGCAGCGCCGAGAAGCGCTGCTGCGAATTCAGCGGCACGAAGTCGACCTTCTTGGGATCGCCCAGCACGGCCGCGGCGATGGCGCGGCAGGTGTCAACGTCCAGGCCCGACCAGTTGCCCTGCGTGTCGGGGGCCGAGAAACCGGCCACGCCGTTGGTCACGCCGCACTTGACGGTGCCGCGCTGCTTGACCGCGTCGAGCGTCTTGCCGGCGAAGGCCGGGGCCGTGGCGGCCAGCGCAAGAACGGAGGCAGCGGCGAGCAGTGCCGGGCGGAATCGGGTGCTTGTCTTCTTCATCATCATTGGTGTGTGCTCCTCAACAGTAGGCAAAAGGCAGTGTACGGGGCGATGCAGGCCGCCGACAAAGAACCCTGCGTTGGATACATATGTCGATCCGCTCGCGGGCGATCGGTTGGCGGCGCGGCCAGTTTCACTACCATACGGCCCTTTCATCACTCCCGAACAGGAATCACACCATGGTCAAGTCCGACGACACCGGCAAGCTCATCCTGCGCGTTGCGCTGGGCATCCTCATCCTGCTGCATGGCATTGCCAAAGTCGGCAAGGGCGTCGACGGCATCGGCGGCATGCTCGCGTCGCACGGCGTGCCCGCGGTGCTGGCCTACCTGGTCTACGTGGGCGAGATCCTGGCGCCGGTGCTGCTGATCGTTGGCCTGTTCACGCGGCCCGCCGCGCTGGTCGTGGCCATCAACATGGTGGTGGCAATCTGGCTGGCCCACCGCAAGGACCTCGGCGCGCTGAACGGGCAAGGCGGTTGGGCGCTGGAACTGCAGGGCATGTTCCTGTTCGCGGCGATCTCGCTCGCGCTCACGGGCGGCGGGCGCTTCGGGCTCAACAACAAGTAAGCGAAGAGGCGACTGGCGAATCAGTCGTCGTCGGCCGCATCGAGGCCCGGGAACAGGACCTCGGTGTAGCCGAAGCGCGAGAAATCGCGCACCCGCATCGGGTACAGCTTGCCGAACAGGTGGTCAACCTCGTGCTGCACCACGCGCGCATGGAAGCCGTCGGCGGTGCGGTCGATCGGGTCGCCATACAGGTCGAAGCCCGTGTAGCGGATGTGGGCGAAGCGCGGCACCACGCCGCGCAGGCCGGGCACCGACAGGCAGCCCTCCCAGCCCTCTTCCTCTTCATCGCCCAGCGGCGTGATGACGGGGTTGAGCAGCACGGTGCGTGGCACCGGCGGCGCGTCGGGGTAGCGTGGATTGACGGTGTCGGTGCCGAAGATCACCAACTGCAGGTCGACGCCGATCTGCGGCGCCGCGAGGCCGGCGCCATTGACCGCCTGCATGGTCTCGAACATGTCGCGCACCAGCAGGTGCAGTTCGTCGGTGTCGAAAGCGGCGACCGGCTGCGCGGTGCGCAGCAGCCGGGGGTCGCCCATCTTGAGAATTTCGCGGAAGGCCATGGCGGGATTATCGCGACAGCCTCACGCGAACCTCACATCAGCGCCACGATCAGGGAGGCGTGGTGCCTTGCGAGTCGGGCGAGGTCCATAGCCGCGCGCGACCTTGCGGCATCTGCTGCGGATGCGAGGGCGTGATGCCGGGCACGCCACCCCCGCCGGGTCGCACCGGTGGCACCACGGCAACTGGCGGACGGCCACCGCCCCAACCCGGGCGGGTCGTCGGGTACGAGGGTCGCACGCCGGGGTACGGGTAAGCCGGCCGACGGCCGTCGTAGTAAGGACGGCGGTCGTAGTACGGGCGACGGTTGTCGTAGTAGCCGCCACCCTGGATGTACACCGGCGCCGGCACCACCACGGGACCCGGATCGGAGTAGTACGGTTCGGAATAGCCGCCGGAGTAGTACGGATCGCCAGGAACGGCCACGCAGCCGCTCAGCAGCGCGATGCCGCCGAGTGCGAGGCTGGTAGCGAGAACACGAATTTTTTGCATGAGGGACTCCTTGTCGGCCTTCTGTAGTCGTTCAACGCCCGCTTGTAGACCCTGTTGACTGCGCTGGTGTGAAGTCGCGTAACGGCCGGTAAAGGCCTGGATCCCGGGCGCCGGGCGACTCAGGCGTCGGGTGCCGGCGGAACACCGCTGGCGAGGATCTCCAGCATACGCGCCTCGTCAATCACCGTGACGCCGAGGTCGCGCGCCTTGTCCAGCTTGCTGCCGGCCTCTTCCCCGGCCACGAGGTAGTGGGTCTTCTTGCTGACGGAGCCGGCCACCTTGGCGCCGGCTGCCTCCAATTTATCCTTCGCTTCGTCGCGGCCCAGCGTAGGAAGGGTGCCGGTGATCACGAAGGTCAGTCCCGCCAAAGGCTTGGGGGCACGGGCCTCGGGCTCGAACTCTTCCCAGGTCAGGCCGCAGGCGCGCAGCTGCTCGACCACTTCGCGGTTGTGCGGTTGGTCGAAGAAGGTGCGCAGGCTCTGCGCCACCACCGGGCCGACGTCGTTGACCTCGAGCAGCTGTTCCTCGGTCGCGTCCATGATGGCGTCGAGCTTGCCGAAATGCTTGGCGAGGTCTTTCGCCGTGCTCTCGCCGACGTGGCGGATGCCCAGGCCGAACAGAAAGCGCGGCAGCGTGGTCTTCTTCGAGGCTTCGAGCGCATCGACGAGGTTCTGGGCCGACTTCTCGGCCATGCGGTCCAGGCCCGCCAGCGTGACGAAGCCGAGCTTGTAGAGATCGGGCAAGGTGCGAATCAGGTTGGCATCGACCAGCTGTTCGACCAGCTTGTCGCCCAGCCCGTCGACATCGACCGCGCGCCGCGCCGCGAAATGCAGGATGGCCTCCTTGCGCTGCGCCGCGCAGAACAGGCCGCCGGTGCAACGGTAGTCGACCTCGCCCTCCTCCCGCACCGCCTCGGAATCGCAGACGGGGCACTTGTGCGGCATGGTGAAGACCGCGCCGCGCTGGTCGTCGGGCTTGGCCAGGCTGTCGGGCGCCACGCCCACCACTTCCGGAATCACGTCGCCGGCACGCCTCACGATCACCGTGTCGCCCACGCGCACGTCCTTGCGGCGGGCTTCGTCCTCGTTGTGCAACGTGGCGTTGGTCACCGTCACGCCGCCCACGAACACCGGCGCCAGCTTGGCCACCGGCGTGAGCTTGCCGGTGCGGCCCACCTGGATCTCGATGCCGACCACCTCGGTCAGCTGCTCCTGCGCCGGGTACTTGTGGGCCACGGCCCAGCGCGGTTCGCGCGAAACAAATCCCAGCTGGCGCTGCAACTCCAGGCTGTCGACCTTGTAGACCACGCCGTCGATGTCGTACGGCAGCGCATCGCGCTGGCGGCCGATGGTTTCATGGAACGCTATCAGTTCAATAGCGCCGGTCGCCCGCGCGGTCTGCGTGGCCACCGGAAAGCCCCAGGCGTGAAACTGTTGCAGCCAGTCGAACTGGGTCGCGATGTCGGGACCGCCGTCGGTCGCGGGCGAAACCTCGCCCAGGCCGTAGGCAAAGAAGCTCAGCGGGCGCTCTGCCGCGATCGCCGGGTCGTGCTGGCGCACCGCGCCGGCCGCCGCGTTGCGCGGGTTGACGAACACCTTCTCGTTCTTCTGCCCGGCGGCGATCTTCTGGCGCTGGCGCTCGTTAAGAGCGTCGAAATCGGCACGCTTCATGTAGACCTCGCCACGCACCTCGACCACGGGCGGGGCCGCGCCCTTGAGCTTGAGCGGAATCTCGCGCACGGTGCGGATGTTCTGCGTGACGTCCTCGCCCACCTCGCCGTCGCCGCGCGTGGCGGCCTGCACCAGCACGCCGTGCTCGTAGCGCAGGCTCATGGCCAGCCCGTCGAACTTGAGTTCGCAGACGTAGCTGATCTGCGGCGCGTCTTCGGCCAGGCCCAGCTCGCGGCGCACGCGTGCGTCGAAGGCGCTGGCGCCGGCGGGCGTGATGTCGGTCTCGGTGCGGATCGACAGCATCGGCACCCGGTGGCGCACCTTGGCCAGGCTGTCGAGCACCGTGCCGCCCACGCGCTGCGTCGGCGAATCGGGCGTGCGCAGTTCGGGAAACTCGGTCTCCAGCACCTGCAGGCGCTGGAACATCTTGTCGTACTCGGCGTCGGGCAGCTCGGGGGCGTCGAGCACGTAGTACAGATGGGCGTGGCGATGCAGCTGCTCGCTCAGTGCGGCGGCTTCGCGTGCCGCTTCGTCGCGCGTTGTCATGGGGTGTCCCTCGGGGAAAAGACGGATCAGCTGAAGAGGCGTCGCGCCAGCGGCGAACCCGCGGCGAGATCGCGTGCGTCGAGCGTGTCGTACAGCTGCTCGAGGTCGGTGCCGATCACGTCCATGGTTTCGTCGCGCAGCAATTGGCCGTCGCTGTCGGTCACCACGCCGTCCATCTCGCGGGCGAGCGTGGCAGCAGCTTCACGCATGCGGCGGAACGGCTCTTCGCCGCGATCGACCTGCGGCACGTCGAGGCTCAGGCTGAGTTCGCGGATCGCCGATTGCGCCGGATCGTCGGCCAGTGCGGCCTGGGTGTCGAACGAGAGCCCGAGGATCGGCGGCAGGCCGGCCTCGCTGGTCGGCAGCACCATGCGGCCCGGGATAATCCCAGCGACAAAGCCCAGCCGCGCAGCGTTCTGCTGCACGTAGCCCGGGCTCCAGGCCGCATGCAGCGCACGCAGCACAAAGCCCAGCTGCGCGTCGTGCGCGCTGGCGAACTGGTCGAGCTCGCGGGCACGCGCCACTTCGTCGAGCATTTCAGGAAATTCGGGCGCACCGTTCACCGCGTCGGCAAACGCCTGCGCCTTGACCACGAACTCGGAGTACTCGATCTCGTTGAGCGCCCCGGTGCGGTTGGCCAACTGCACGCCGACCTGGAACGCGCGGTAGCGCTGCCCGGGCGCCGGCGGCTCCCACTGGCTGGTGAGGTCGTTCAGGCCTTCAATGGCCACCGGCTTGCTGCCGGCGCGGCGCGTCGACGGCATGGACGCGAGCGCGGCATCGCCCGAGGCCAGGCCTTCGAGCGAAATGGGCGCGATCACGTCGATCAGCGGATCAAGCCCGCCACGGCGCTCGCCGGTGGGCACGGGCATGCCGCTGGGCGCGGGCAGGTCGGGATCGAACAGCGGCTCGTGGCGGTCGCTGCCGGCCACCTGGCTCGGGTCGGCATGGAGCATCGGCTCCACGCCGCCGTCGCTGCCGCCGGCCAGCGCGCGCTCGGCTTCGGCCAGGGCGACGTCGACCGCATCGGGCTGGCGCGGCGCGTTGCGGCGCGACATCAGAGTGTTGTAGGCCACGACGGCCGCGAGAACGAGGCCGCCGAGGATCGCCAGGGCGAGGGTGAGATTGCTCATGCGCGCGCCTGCCTTATGCCGCTTCGACCATCGAGACCGCCGACTCCATGTCGACCGCAACGATGCGCGACACGCCCTGCTCCTGCATGGTCACGCCGATCAGCTGTTCGGCCATTTCCATGGCGATCTTGTTGTGGCTGATGAAAAGGAACTGGGTTTCACGGCTCATGGCGGAGACGAGTTTGGCATAGCGTTCGGTGTTGGCGTCGTCCAGCGGCGCGTCCACTTCGTCCAGCAGGCAGAAAGGCGCCGGGTTCAGCTGGAAGATGGCGAACACGAGCGCAATGGCCGTGAGCGCCTTCTCGCCGCCCGAGAGCAGGTGGATGGTCTGGTTCTTCTTGCCGGGCGGCTGGGCCATGACCTGCACGCCGGAATCGAGGATTTCGTCGCCCGTCATCATCAGCTTGGCGTTGCCGCCGCCGAACAACTCCGGGAACATGCGGCTGAAGTGCTCGTTGACGATCTTGAAGGTGCCGCCGAGCAGGTCACGCGTTTCGGCGTCGATCTTGCGAATGGCGTCTTCGAGCGTGCCGATGGCTTCGTTCAGGTCGGCCGACTGGGCGTCGAGGAAGATCTTGCGCTCGCTCGCAATCGCGAGTTCGTCGAGCGCGGCGAGGTTGACGGCGCCGAGCGCGACCACCTCGCGGTTCAGGCGGTCGATTTCGCTTTGCAGGCCGGTCAGGCGCACCTTCTCGGTCTCGATCGATTGCGCGACCGCCTCGAGGTCGGCGCCGGCGTCGTCCAGCAGCTGTTGGTACTGCTCGACGCCCAGGCGCGCGGCCTGCTCCTTGAGCTGGAACTCGGTGATGCGCTGGCGCAGCGGATCGAGTTCGCGCTCCAGCTGCAGCCGGCGCTCGTCGCTGGCGCGCAGTTTGAGCGTGAGGTCGTCGTACTGGCTGCGGGCCGCGCCCAAGGCGGTCTCGCGCTCCAGCTTGAGCGACAGCGCGTCCTGCAGGCCGGCTTGCGCGGCGGCATCCGACAGGCGGCTGAGTTCGGCGCGGGCGCGCTCGTCTTCGTCGGTCAGCGAGACGGTCTGCTGCGAGGCGGTTTCGATGCTGCGGTTCAGTTCGCCGCGGCGCGCTTCGAGCGTGCGCTGCGAGAAGGTGGCTTCCTGCGCCTGTCGCTCGAGGCTGCGGTGCTGTTCGCGGCTGGCCGTGAGCGCGCGGCCGGCTTCGATCACACGCTCGTCGAGCTGCGCATGGCGCTCCTGGCTGTCGGCCAGCTGCATGTCGAGTTCTTCGAAGCGACCTTCGGCGGCGATGCGCTTTTCCTGCAGTTCTTCGAGCTGGGCATCGACCTCACCGAGGTCGGCGGCCAGTTGCTGGCTGCGCGCGCGGGTCTGTTCGGCGAGCTGCGTCATGCGCAGCGTTTCGACCTGCAGTTCATGGGCGCGCGACTGCGTTTCGGCGGCTTCGCGGCGCGCCGTGACGAGGCGCTGCGCGGCATCGCCGTAGGCCGCTTCGGCGCGGACCAGCGCGGTGCGCGCCTCTTCGTTGATGAGCGTCTGGGCCTTGAGCTGGCGCTCGAGGTTTTCCATTTCCTGCTGGCGGGCCAGGAGGCCGGCCTGCTCGGAATCGGGCGCGTAGAAGTTCACGCTGTGCGACGACACGGCGTGGCCGCTGCGCACGTAGATCACTTCGCCGGGCTGCAGCGTGGCGCGCTGGGCCAGCGCCTCTTCGAAACTCTCGGCCGTGTAGCAGCCGTGCAGCCAGTCGTTCAGTAGCGCCTGCTGGCCGGCGTCGTTCAGGCGCAGCAGGCTCGACAGCTTGGGCAGCGCACCCGCGCCCTGCGGCACGCCAGCGGCGGGCGGGCTGTAGAAGGCCAGCTTGGCAGGCGGCGCGTCGTTGCCGAAGGCACGCACCATGTCGAGCCGGCTGACTTCGAGCGCGCCCAGGCGCTCGCGCAGTGCGGATTCGAGCGCGTTCTCCCAACCCTGTTCGATGTGGATGCGGCTCCACAGGCCCTGCAGGCCGTCGAGGCCATGCTTGGCGAGCCAGGGGGCGAGCTTGCCGTCGGTCTTGACCTTCTCTTGCAGCGCACGCAGCGCTTCGAGGCGGGCCGAGAACTCGGCGTGGCGGGCGCCCTCGGTGTTGACGGCCTGCTGCTTGGCACGGCGGTCTTCGTCGAGCTGCGGCACGGCCTCCTGCAGTTCCTGCAGGCGGGCATCGGATTCACTGGCGGTTTCCTGCGCCGCGGCCAGCTGCTCCTGCATTTCGGTCAGCCGGTCTTCGTCGGGCGCGGCCAGCGCGTTCTGGTCGGCGCGCAGGCGTTCGCTGCGCAGCGTGAGCTGGCGACTCTGGTCTTCGATGTTGCGCTGGTCGGCGGCCAGCACCTGGATCTGCTGCTGCACCTGCGACACCGTCGCGCGCTGGGTGTTGGCTTCGTTCTGCGCACGCTGCACGGCCTCTTCGAGGTCAGGCAGGCGCGCGTCGTGCTCTTCGAGCTGCGCGGCCAGCAGGATGGCCTGCTCTTCGGCATCGACGCCGGCACCGGCCAGCGTCTCGATCTCGGCTTCGGCTTCTTCGCGGCGACGGCCCCATTGGCCCATCTGCTCGCGCAGTTGCACGAGGCGCTGTTCGACGCGCTGGCGGCCTTCGACCACGAAGCGGATCTCGCCTTCGAGCCGGCCGACTTCGGCGCTGGCTTCATACAGC
Source organism: Variovorax sp. FW305-3-2-15-B-LB1 (assembly GCF_058787635.1). Lineage (NCBI taxonomy): Bacteria > Pseudomonadati > Pseudomonadota > Betaproteobacteria > Burkholderiales > Comamonadaceae > Variovorax > Variovorax sp. FW305-3-2-15-B-LB1. The sequence goes on from NZ_JBYSZY010000032.1 coordinate 48,659, forward strand.
TTGCCCTGCGCCTGGTTCACCAGGTCGCCGGCGCCGTAGTGGGCCTGGCGCACGGTTTCGAGTTCGGACTCGATGCGGCGCAGGTCGGCGGTGCGCGATTCGAGGTCGTTGATGGCCTTTTCGGAATCGGCCTTGATCTTGGCCTGGTCGGCATCGCTTTCGCCGCGCTTGAGGAACCACAGCTGGTGCTGCTTCTTCGTGGCGTCGCCCTGCAGCGCGTTGTAGCGCGCCGCCACCTCGGCCTGCTTCTCGAGCTTCTCGAGGTTGGCGTTGAGTTCGCGCAGGATGTCTTCGACGCGCGTGAGGTTCTCGCGCGTGTCGCCCAGGCGGTTCTCGGTCTCGCGGCGGCGCTCCTTGTACTTGGAGACACCGGCAGCTTCTTCGAGGAACAGGCGCAGTTCCTCGGGCTTGGATTCGATGATCCGGCTGATCGTGCCCTGGCCGATGATGGCGTAGGCGCGGGGCCCGAGGCCCGTGCCCAGGAACACGTCCTGCACGTCGCGGCGGCGCACCGGCTGGTTGTTGATGTAGTAGCTGCTGGTGCCGTCGCGCGTAAGCACGCGGCGCACGGCGATTTCGGTGAACTGGTTCCACTGGCCGCCGGCGCGGTGGTCGGCGTTGTCGAACACCAGCTCGACGCTCGAGCGGCTGGCCTGCTTGCGGGTGGTCGTGCCGTTGAAGATCACGTCCTGCATCGACTCGCCGCGCAGTTCCGACGCACGCGACTCGCCAAGCACCCAGCGCACGGCATCCATGATGTTCGACTTGCCGCAGCCGTTCGGCCCCACCACCCCGACCAGTTGGCCCGGCAGCAGGAAGTTGGTGGGTTCGGCGAACGACTTGAAGCCCGAGAGCTTGATGGAGTTAAGACGCACGACTTGTCGCCCTGCCTTGGCGTAGCGCCAAGGTATTGATTTGTAAGGAAAATTGCACGGGCCCGCAGCTTGAAGCGGGCCGCCGCCCCAGCCGTGGATGATAACGTCAGGGCATGAGCGATTCCCTGGCTTCTCCCCTCGCGGCGCGACGCACCTGCCTGCTGGCAGGCACCGCGGCTGCCCTGCTCGCGCCGCTGGCGCTGACGGGCTGTTCCTCCTTCCGTTCCACCGAGCGCGCCGAGCCCTACGGCAACCAGGAATGGCTGCAATCGGGCACCAACCGCATCGCCAACCTGTCGCTGCGCGACAACCTGCAATCGGTGCGCCGCGTGCAGACCACCTTGTACCGGCGCAACCCGCGCGAATGGCGCAAGTCGGCCGCCAGCATGGAAGAAGCCACGCAGCGCACCTGGGACGCGGTCCTGCAGGGCACGCCGTTGCCCGAGCTGCGCGGCGCCACCGGCATCGACGCCATCCGCCTGGCCTTCGAAACCGGCCCGCAGGCCTACCAGGGCGACCGCGTGGCGGCGCTGGTCGTCGGGTGGGCCTCGATGCTCAAGCAGGCCAACGGCAACACCTGGGACCAGACCATGATCGACGGGGTCGACGCCGAGAACAGCTACCGCACGGCGCGCAACTTCGAAATTTCGCTCTGGCTCATTTCTTCCAAGACCGGCCCCGACGGCCAGCCACTGCTGCTGGCCACCGAGATCAGCGAGCGCGGGCGCAACCTCGTGGCCGACCGCGAGCTGTCGAAGGTGGTGGCACGGCTCGACCTGCTGGCCGCGCAGGCCGACGAGAAATACCGCCGCGCGGCCCTCGATTTCGGCCAGAACTGGGTGATGGGCGTGGTCATGCCGCTCTTCACGCTGATACCCAAGTAGGTTCTTTGCATCGGAAATATGTTTCCCAAATAGGAATTTGCGGTAATATCTTTCCGTGGACAAGCAGGAACTCATCACCGCCCTCACGGCGCGTCGCGGGGCCACCGGCCTCACGAACGCCGAGATCGCCTTGCGTTCGGGGCTCACCGAGCGCTCGGTGCGCAATGCCCTGAGCCTGAAGGGCAATCCGCAGCTGTCGTCGCTGCTCGCGCTGGTCGATGCGCTGGGGCTCGAGCTGCAACTCGCGCCCAAGGGCTTCGGCGAAGGCACGGCCGTCGATCCCGGCTACCGCCCGGTCGCCACGCGCGTCGGTCGTGCGCTGGCCGAAGCGCCTGCCGCGCCACCCTACGTGCGGGGCCGCCGCTCACCGCCATGAACGTCAAGATCCTCGAGATTTCACTCGGCGCGCACCGCCTGGGCAAGCTGTTCCAGTACGCCGACCTGTGCCGTTTCGTGGCGGAGCCCGAGCTGATCGCCAACCCGATGCCCGGCGTGCTTTCGCTGTCGATGGTCGCGAGCGAGCCGGCGGCCCAGGCCGCGCTGTGGAGCGACGTGAAGAACCCGCTGTTCAACGCCCAGGGCGGCCAGTTGCCCGGCTTCTTCCAGAACCTGCTGCCCGAGGGCGTGCTGCGCAGCCACATCGCGCAGTTGCGCGGTTGCCGCGAGAACGACCATTTCGAATTGCTGGCAGCCTGCGGCGGCGACCTCCCCGGCGCCGTGGCCGCGCGCCCGGTGTCGGTGGACCGCGGCACGCTGCAGCGGCTCATCACGCAGGACCAGGACGCGCTCGAGATGTCGGTGGTCGAGTTGCCGATGCCGCAGGGCATCTCGGTCTCGGGCGTGCAACCCAAGCTCGGTCTGCGCCGCCAGGGCGGGCGCTACGTGGCGCGCGTGCGCGCCGGCGCCAGCACGCGCGTGATCGCCAAGCTGCCGGTGGCCGGCCGACCGCACATGCCGCAACTCGAGATGCTTTCGCTGCAGATGGCCGGGGTGGCGGGTATCGAGGTGTGTCACGCCGAACTCGCGCCGCTGTCGGCCATTGCGGCGGAGCACAGCTATGCGCTGCCGGACGAGCCCGAGTTCCTGGCCGTCACGCGCTTCGACCGCGACGGTGCGCGCCGCATCCATTTCGAAGATTTCGCCCAGGTGCTCGCGGTCGACCCGATGCACAAGTACAGCGGAAGCTACCTCGACATGGCGCTGGCGATGCGCGCCTTTCCGTCGCTGGGCGAGGATGCCGTGCTCGAACTGGTGCGCCGGCTCGTGGTCAACGACCTGCTGGGCAACCCGGATGCCCACCTGAAGAACTTCGGCGTGCTGTACCCCGACGGCATCGCGCCGCGCCTGGCGCCGGCCTACGACATCGTGGCTTATGCGGCGCTGCAGGGCGTCGAGGGCCATGCGTTGCCGCTGCTGCCAGCCCCGGTTGGCGCCGCCGCGGCCCGTCGCACCGCGATGTTCACGCCGGCCAATGTGCGCGCATTCTGTTTCTCGGCGGGCTTGCACGAGCCGCGCATGCGACGCGTGGTCGCCGACACGGCCCGTCTCGCGCGCGACCAGTGGCCCGCGATGATCGACGCGTCGGCACTGCCAGCCCCGTGGAAGAAACGGCTGCAGCAGCGCCTGCAGGCACATCCCTTGCTGCAGGGCATGAGCAAGCGGGGTCACTAGCCACAGTGGTGCGACAGGCGACCCCTAGAATGAATCCGCCCTCCTCCACCCCTCAACCCATTCGAGGCAGCAACCACTCATGAGCTCCATCAACTTCATCGGCGGCGAAAAAGGCGGTGTCGGCAAATCGGTCACGGCCCGCGTGCTGGCCCAGTACTTCATCGATCGCAGCCGGCCTTTCACCGGCTTCGACACCGACCGTTCGCACAGCTCCTTCACGCGCTTCTACGAGGGCTTTGCCTCGCCCGTGGTGGTCGACAGCTTCGAAGGCCTGGACACAGTGGTGAACGGCTTCGAGACCAACCCGAAGCAGAGCGTGATCGTCGACCTCGCGGCGCAGACGCTGGCGCCGCTGTCGCGCTGGATCAAGGAATCCGACCTGTTCGACGTGGTCGAAGAGATCGACGTCACCGTCAACTTCTGGCACGTGCTGGACGACGGCAAGGACTCCACCGACCTGCTCGGCACGCTGATCGACACCTTCGGCAATCGGCCCAACTACATCGTGGTGCAGAACTACGGGCGCGGCAGCGACTTCGGGATGCTGCTGGCGTCGCAGTCGCTGTCGAAGGCCAATGCGAATGGCGCGCGCGTGATTGCCTTGCCGCGCCTGCACGAGGCCAGCATGCGCAAGATCGATGCGCAGAACACGAGCTTCTGGAAGGCCGTGAACGACCGCGAAGGGCCGCATGCGCTTGGGTTGCTGGAACGGCAGCGCGTGAAGTCTTGGCTGGCTACTGCCTACGCTGCGTTCGATACGCTGCCTCTTTGAGCTTTGCGGGGGCGCCCGACAGGCGGCACGGCGTGGTCGGCCCCACTATGCCGGCCGCTTCGCGGCTCCCCTGCGGTGCTCGCGTTTCGCGGGGTCTCGCAGAACTCGCTCCACTGCGTTGCGCTCAAACAGCTGCGAGCCCTGATCCGCGAAACGCTGCGCTCCTCGGCGGCACAGAGGGGCCGCCCACACCGCACCGCCTGCCGGGCTTCGGGGTGAAACGGATGCACTGTCCTTCGCAAGGAAGAACGAAGCAGCCGGGCCTCAGATCATTCCGCCGTTGATCGAGATCACCTGACCCGTGATGTACGCGGCTTCATCGCTTGCCAGGAACGCCGCCAGCGCCGCCACTTCCTGCGGCGTTCCGGCGCGCTTCACGGGCACCATCTGATTGATGAGCGCGGGATCGAACACTGCATCGGCCATCGGCGAGGCGATGATCCCCGGTGCGATCGCATTCACAGTCACGCCGCGCGACGCCACTTCGAGCGACAGCGCTTTGGTCGCGCTGTTCAGCGCGCCCTTGGCCGCGGCGTAGTTCACCTGCCCCTTGTTCCCCGCGATGGCGGCGACGGACGAGATGTTCAGCACACGCCCCCAACGGGTGCGCATCATCGGCAGCAGCAGCGGCTGGGTCACGCGGAAGAAGCCGTTCAGCGACACGTCGATCACCTTGTGCCATTGCTCGGCGCGCATGCCGGGCAGCACGGCGTCGTCGTGCACGCCTGCGTTGTTGACGAGGATCTGCACCGCACCGCCTTCGAGGATGCGTGCGCAGCCGGCCGCGCAGGCCTCGTCGCTGCGCAGGTCGAACACATGGCATTCCGCCTTGCCGCCGGCGGCGGTGATCGACGCGGCCAGTTGCTCGATGGCCTCGGGCCGCGAGTTCGCATGCAGCAGCACGGTGGCGCCGTCGCGTGCAAAACGCTCCGCCATGGCCGCGCCGAGCGCGCCGCTGGCGCCGGTGATCAGTGTGCGTTTTCCTTCGAAACTCATGACGGTGTGCTTCCCATGTCCGCCAGCGGCGTGTTCAAGACCACCACGGCCCGGCCTTCGGCCAGCAGGCGGCCGTCGTCGGCCGCCACCGTGAATTCATACAAGACCTGCCGGTCGTCGCCGGACAGGCGCTTCGCCCGCACCTGCAACGCCCCGGCGATGTCGTCCAGCCGCGCCACCGCCAGCTTCACGTTGCGCGCGCTGGCCAGGAAGCCGGCCGACGGCGTGCTGCCCTCGGCGGCCAGCAGGCCGCCGTGCAGCGCCATGGCCTGCGCCGCGTACTCGATGGCGTTGGGTGCAAGCAGGCCGCTCTCGGTGCGCAGCGGGTTGTCCGCCTGGCTGTGCGTCGTGGTGCTGCAATGGATCGATTCGCCGTCCCAGCCTTCGAGGCGCTCCAGCAGGCACATGCTGCCGCTGTGCGGAATGCGCGCGGCGATGCCCGCGCGGTCGAGCGTCTGCGGTGCCGTCAAGCGGCAGTCTCCAGGTCGGCGACCAGCAGCACGTTGGCAAAGGGCGTGCCTTCGCTCATCGGCAGGCTCTGCACGCGGAAACCCAGGCGCTGCAGCACGGCGATCCACTCGGTCAGCGGGCGGCCCCAGGTCGGCGAGACCTTGTGGCCGCGGATGCGCGTCACGGTGCGATCGACCCACTGGCTGATCGCGAAACCGCGCGTGCTCGACGCATCGCCCACGCGCAGCAGCAGGCGCGCCTTCGGGTTGCCGCCACGGCGCAGCGCGTCGCGCACGCGGGTCAGCACGCCCTCCTGCGCCGCAAGGTCCACGTAGTGCAGCACGTCGAGGATCACGACCAGATCGCAGTCGGGCAAGGCGGCCGAGCACATGTCGGCGCACACCAGGCGCGGCGTCGGCTGCAAGTGGCCGACCGACGCCTCGGCGCGCGCCACGTCCTTCGGCATCAGCTCGATGCCCGTGTAGTCCGCGGCAGCGGGCGTGGCGGCCCAGGAGGCCGGCCAACGTCCCTGTTGCTGCATCGTGCTCATCGACGCCAGCAGGCTCACGAAGAGGCCCTGTCCGCAGCCGATGTCGACCACGCGCCGGTGCTGCGCGTCGATCAGCCCGCGTTCGAGCAGGCCGCGGAACACCGGGTCGCGCCCGAGCTTGCCGCGCGCGAACTGCCAGGCGAAGGTGCCGCCCTTCTTGTAGGGCACGGTCGCGGCTTCGTGCAGCTCGCGCCAGGCTTGGTCGGTGGTCATCGTCGATGGCATCACGGCGCTCATGCGGTCTTCAATCCTTCAGGCAGGGTCACGGCGCGCAATCCATCGGTGCGCAGGCGTTGGAGCAACAAGGGCAGGACTTCCAGCAAGACGGGTTGCCCCGCCGCGGTGCGCGCGGCATTGCCGTCGTGCAGCAGCAGGATGTCGCGCGCCTGCAGGTAGCGGGCGAGGCGCGCCATCACCTTGGCGGCGTCGCCTTCGCGGGTGTCGAAACCGCGCCGCGTCCAGCTCACGAGCGAGAGGCCGAGGCGGTGCAGCACGGGTTCGAGGAAAGGGTTGCGCAGGCCGGCGGGCGCGCGGAAACAGGTCGGGCGCTGGCCGGTCACGTCGGTCAGGATGTCCTGCGCGCGCGCGATCTCCGCCGCGAAGCCGCGCGGGCCGAGGAAGGAGAAGTTGTGCCGATGCCGCGCCGTGTGGTTCTGGATGCTGTGGCCGCGCGCGACGATCTCGCGCGCCAGCGCAGGATGCGCCAGCACGCGCTCGGCGATACAGAAGAAGGTGGCGCGCTGGCCGTGGGCGTCCAGCAGGTCGAGCACGCGGGGCGTGACCTCGGGCTCGGGCCCGTCGTCGATGGTGATCGCCACCTCGCGACGCGCACCGGCCGCCTCCGGCAGGCGCGTGACGTTCGGGCCGAGCAGGTTGCTGCGCGGCGTGAGCCCTGCGCCGGTGATCAGCGCATGGTTCAGCACCACCGCGCCGAGCGCCCAGGGCCATGCGCCGGGCACCAGCACGCCCGCGCCGAGGGCCGCCACATGCACGGCCGCGCTGGCGCGCATGGCCGGCGGCCAGGGCCAGGATTCGGTAGCGGCGACAGGGGCGGAAGGCGGCGACATGGTGGGTCCGGATTTTCCCATCAGCGCGACCGCTGCGGGCTCGGGCCCTTCCCGGGCGCCACGTTGCGCGCGAACGCGGCCGACAGCAGCAGCGCCAGCAAGGCACCCGGCGCGACCACGCGGCCGATGGACGACAGCGCCGGGATGTCCGAGATCGCGATCAGCCCGAACGACACCACCGTCGTGAGGTTGGCCAGCATCAGCGAGGCCAGCGTGTCTTCGTCGGCGCGACCGGTCGTGCGCAGCTGGTCGAAGAAGAGCGCGTAGTTCGATCCCACGGCGACGATCAGCAACAGCCCCACGAGGTGCAGGATGCCGAGTGCCGCCTGCGCCAGCGCCATGCCGCCCAGCGTGAGCACCACCGCGAACAGCAGCGGCTGGCACACGGCCAGCAGGCGGCGCCACGAGCGCAGGTACACGCCCAGCAGCACCACCACCGCCAGCGCGCCCAGCAGCACCTGCACGAAGGCCTCGTGCAGGTAGCGCTGGTAGAGGCCGCCGAGCTCGCGGCCGACGTCCACCACCTGCACTTCGGGCAGACCGGCCAGCGCCTCCTCGAGGCGCGCCTGTTCGAAGCCGGGGCCGGGATGCAGCACGACCAGCGTGGACCAGCCACCACCCGGTCGCTCGTACATCAGCGTGTTGACCACCGAGTCCAGCGGGCCGCCCATGAGGTCGGCGCGCTGCACGGGCGCTTGCTTGCGCGCAGCCTCCACGTCGGCCACGAAGGGTCCGAGGCGCGATGCCGGCAGCGGCAGGCCCTTGGTCGCCTCGGCCAGGTTGGCACGCAGCGTGTCGGCGTCGGGCAGGCTGGCCTGGCGCGCCGTTTGCGCGGCCACGCTGGGCAGCACGCGGGTCACGGCTTCGTAGCCGCTGAGCTCGCCCTTGTCGACCAGGGCGTCGAGGCGCGCAGCCGCGGCCTCGGTGTGGCGCAGTGCGGCCTGTTCGTCGTCGCCGAAGGCCACCACGAGCACGCCGCCGTCGCTGGCGCCGATGTCCTTGCGCAGCATCTCGTCGAGCTGTTGGGCCGAGCGCGGCACGGGGCTCATCGCGCTCAGGTCGGCGCGCCACAAGTGGCCGCCCTGCCACAGCACCAGCGCGAGCGCCGCCACGCCGAGCGCCGCCAGCGGCCAGCGCAGGCGCGGCAGGCCGCGCACCAGCAGGCCGGCCAGGCGCGCCATGTGCCGGCGCATGCCCATGCCGGTCGCACCATCGGGTGCCAGCACGGGCAGCACGTAGCGCGTGGCGAGCGCGGCCGACACCAGCCCGGCGATCGAGAACACGCCCAGCTGCGCCAGCCCTGGAAAGCCCGAGAACACCAGCGCCGCAAAGCCGCACACGGAGGTCAGCAGGCCCAGCCGCACGGTGGGCCAGTGCACCTCGCGCCAGCGCTGCCAGCCGGTGCCGGCCACGGCCGCGCCACGCGCCTGGATCAGGTAGTAGATGGCGTAGTCGACCGTCTCGCCGATCAGCGTGCTGCCGAAGCCCAGCGTGAGCCCGTGCACCGAGCCGAACACGAGGCTGACCGACGCGGTGCCGACCACCACGCCCGTGGCCACCGGCAGGAAGGCGATGACCAGCGCGCGCGGCGAGGCAAAGGCCAGCAGCAGCAGCACGCTCATCACGATGCCGCCCACCACCGCGAGGTGGATGGCTTCGGTCTTGATCTTTTCGCGGCTCATCACCGAGAACACGGGCGGCCCGCTCAACAGCAGCTTCGGCGCGGCCTCGCCCATGCCACGCGCGGCGGATTCGTAGGCAGCCTGCACGCGGGCGATGGCGACGGCCTGCGCGTCGAGGTCGCCGCCGGCCGCGCGCGTGGTGGCGATCATGAGCGCACGCGGCGCCTCGCGCGACATCCAGACGCCGGCCTCGCTGCGCGGTGCGCTGGCCGGCACCAGCTCCATCGCGATGCGTTGGGTCTCGCCCGTCGGATCGCTGTCGAGCAAGGGCTTGATCGCATTCCCGGCCGGCGTGCCGAGCATCGACAGCGTGTCGACGATGGCTTCGCGCAGCCCTTCGGCGGTGAACTGCCCCGGCATCACGCCGGACGAGAGCTGGTAGCGGTGCTGGAACACCCAGGTGCCGGCCTCGCTCCAGTCGCTCACGTCGCCGTTCTGCACCAGGTCGAAGAGCTGGCTGTCGCGCATCGCCTTGCCGACGGCGCGCGAGACCTCAGCGCGCTGCGTGACGCTGCCGCCCTCGAAGCCCAGCATCAGCGTGCGCGAGGCGACGCCGCTTTGCAGCTGCTCGATCAGCACGCGCTGGCGCAGGTCCGGGCTCTTGGGAAGAAAAGCCGACAGGTCGGCGCCGATCTGGGTGCGCGCGATGACGACCGCGCCGAGGGCCACGACCAAGAGCCACGCCAGCAGGACGACGATGCGGCGCGACCACCCCGGCGGCCCGCCCGCCTGCGCCAGGCTCACGGCGTCGCGCGCCCGGGGGCGCCGGCCGGCACCGCCGACGCCGGCGCGTTGGGCGAAATGTGCATGACCGAACGGTCACCGCCCACGAACTCCATCTCCAGCCCCAGCACCTCGCTGTTGCGGCCGGTGATGCGCATGCTGCGCACCTGCGCGGCCAGCCGGCTGTCGTTGGGCGTGAGGTCGAGCGTCCACTTGCCGGCGGCGCCGGTCACGGTGCTCTTGAAGTAGCGCTGCAGCGTGGCGCCGTCTCCGCTCAGCGTGCCGCGCATGGCTTCGACCAGGCCCAGCAGCTCGGGCATGCTGTCCAGCGCCAGCGTGCGGTTGCGGTTGCCGCGCGACAGGGTCAGCGTGTTGCCGTCGACGGACATGGTCTCGATGCGCGGCGACAGCGTGCGGCGCACCAGCTTGTCGGGCGCCTCGAAGCTCAGCGTGCCGCTCGCGTCGAGCGGGCCTTCGAGGCCGTGCACGAAGCGCTGCTCGGTGAAGCGCGCCTCGCCGCTCTTCTGCCGGGCCAGCAGGCCCATCAGTTCGGGCAGGTCGAACGCCGCCCAGGCCGGCGCGGCACAGAAAGCCACCGCCAGCACCACCACCCTGCAAAGCCGATCAAGCCGCATCTTCGAGCCAGAAATCATGAAAGTTGAACCAGTTGTACGGGTAGGCGCGGCACAGCGCCTCCAGGCGGGCCACATAGGCTTCGACCGCACTTCGGATGCGGCGTTCACGCTCCGCGGCATCGGCGAACGGCGTGCCGAAGTCGGCCAGCGGGTCGAACCGGACATCGTAGCGGGCACCGCCGCCGTACATGCCGGCCATGAAGAACACCTTGCGGCGCAGCAGCGCCGCAAGCCGGAACGGGCCGTCGTTGAAGACGGCCGGCTGGCCCAGGAAAGGCAGCACGATGTTGTTGCCGCGCTGGTTCGCCGGCTGCTCCTCGCTGCCCGGCAGCGTGCGGTCGGCCAGCATGCCGCCGAGGCCGCCGCCGTCGAGCCAGTCGCGCAGCGCGAGCATCGAATGCGGCCGGCCGAGCGCGATCACATGGGGCCGCATCTCGGGCAGCGCGATGGCGTTCAGGATGGCGGTGATGCGCTGCGCGTTGTCGGGGTACATCAGCATCGCCAGCCGCATGCGGTTCTGGTGCTTCTGCTGCTTGCAGGCGCCGAGCACCTCGAAGCTGCCGATGTGGGCGCCGAGCAGGAAAGCGCCCCGCCCTTCAGCCGCCTCGGCCTCGATCGGGGCGTTGCCTTCGATCTTCAGCTTGAACAGGTCCATGCGCCCGCGCAAGAAGTACACGCGGTCGAGCACGGTGGAGGAAAACGCGTGCAGCAGGCGGTAGCCGTCGACCCAGCCCGCGCGCGGGCCGATGGCCCGGAACAGGTAGCGCTTGATGTAGCGGCGCGGCGCCGGCGCGAACAGCAGGAAGTACAGGCTGATCGGCGGCAGCAGCAGCCGCGTGACGTGCCGTCCGCACACCAGCGCCATCAGGCAGATGAAGCGCAGCGCCAGCATGTTGCTGCGCTCGGGCGCGCGCGCCCAGTCGCCCTGCTGGGCCGCCGGGCGGGCAGTCTGCCGCGCCGCTTCGTCCACGGCGCGCGTTTCGGCGTCGGTGTGCTTCATCCCGCCGACTCTGGCACAGCCGTCCAGCGGCCGGTGACAGCCGCCACGCCGTCACAGCGCACGTCGAAACGCACGCCGCGGCCGGTTCCGGCCTCGGGATGCAGTTCGATGGACAGCGTGCTGCCGGGCCGCACGGGCGCCAGGAACTTGGCGGCCGCCAGCGTCGGGCTCGCGCCGAGCCGTGCCGACAGCGCTGGCACACGCCGCACGACCTCCATGACCTCCGCCAGCAGCAATGCGCCGGGCACCAGCGGCTGTCCGGGGAAATGGCCGGCAAAGGCCGGATGGTCGATCGGCACCGTGTGCGCCATCTGCACCGGCGTCTGGTCGTCGGCCAGCTGCGCCAGCGCAAATTCGCGCAGCGCCCGCACCGTGAGCTTGCCCGTGCCTTCGCGCGGAAAGGCCTTGACCTGCACCACGCGGCGCGGCACGAACACCGGCTCCAGGCGTTGCCGCAGTGCAGCAATGATGTCCGCCGCCGTCAGCGTGGGCGCGACCACGAACGCCACCGGCCGCACCACGCCGTCGGCCACCTCGTCGGGCAGCCAGAAGGCACCGTCCTCGACACCGGCGATGCTGTTGAGGTGGTAGTTCAGGTGGGCGAGCGAACTGCGCCGGCCGGCGACGTGGATCAGGTCGTTGGCACGGCCGAACAGGCGAAAGCGCCGTGCATCGAGCAGCTCGAGCACGTCGGCCATCGGCGTCGGCTCGGGAATGAAATCGCCGCTGAAGATGAAGCGCTCGGGGCCGTCGCCCTCCCCCGGTTCCGCGTGTACGCGGATTTCGCCGAAGGTTTCCCAGATCTCGCTCTCGGTCGTGCGACGCGTGGCCACCTGGCCCGATTCGGTGCTGCCGTAGATTTCGAGCAGCACACCGCCCAGCGCCTGCTCGGCCTGCGCGGCCAGCTGCGGCGACAGCGGCGCGGTGGCCGACAGGATCAGGTCGACCGGCGGCAGTTCGATGCCCGACAGCAGCAGCGTCTTCAGGTGGAACGGCGTGGTCACCAGCGCGCGCGGACGCGGCACCGAAGCCAGCGCCTTCGCCACGTCGGCCGGAAAGAACGGCCGCCCGGTTTCAAACGCGGCGCCGCCGAGCATCGCGAGCAGCACCGACGACTCCAGGCCGTAGCTGTGCTGCACCGGCACGGTCGCCACCAGCGTGAGCCCTTCGAGCGTGGGCCGCTGCAGCACGCGGCACAGCCGCTCGACCGCCACGTCGACGTCGCCGACCAGCGTGCGCCAGGCCTTGGCATGCGGCTGCGGCACGCCGGTGGAACCCGAGGTGAGCAGGCTGGCCGCATGCCGGCCGCCGTCGATGGCGGGCACCGGCGCATCGCCGGCCGGGCCGGGCACGGCCTCGACCTGCAGGCGCCGCATGCCGGGCGTGTCGAGCTTGTCGTCGTCGGTCAGCGCGAACAGGTGGGCGCCGCCGGTTTCGGTCAGGCGCGCCAGCGTGTCCGGCCGCGCATCGGGCGGCAGCAGGCTGGCGTGGCCGCGCACCAGCGCAGCGCCCAGACTCACGGCGAAGGCGTAGCGGTCGAGGCACAGATTGACGGCAGGACCTTCGGCAGGCAGTGCGGGCGCCAGGCGCGCGACGTCGGCCAGGAACTGCCGCGTGCTGACCGGCTGGCCGGCGCGCCAAGCCAAGGGCGCGTCGGGGTTGCGGTCCGCGAGCAGCGGCAGGAAGGAAGAAGAAGCGGTGTCGAAGGTCACGCGGGCTGTGCCTGTTTCATTGGCCGCCAGCGCCGTTGTCCACCGTCGAGGTGCCGTAGAACGCGCGCACCGCATCGACGAGGCGCGTGCGTTCGAATTCGGGATGCAGGCGGTAGCGCACGAGGTGCTCGCCCACGAAAAGCAGCGCCACGCTCAGCGGCGACAGCACGTTGGCCAGCAGCGACCATGCCGAGAACGGCATCGTCAGATAGACCACGATCGACGAGACCACCACCACGGCGAAATACACCGTCCACACCTGCGTGAGGTGCGTCGTGTAAGACAGCATGTGTCCCTTCAGCGGGTGCACGCGCTGCGCGAACTGGGTGATCAGCGGCAGGCCCTTGCCGCGCAGCGTCGAGCCGAACCAGCCGCACAAGGCACCGTTGATGCCGATGTGCTGCAGCACGTAGAGGCGGTTCGTGTCGCCCGCCTCACCGAGGAAGACGAGCGAGAAGCCGCCGATGCCCAGCGCCGCTGCAATGGCCAGGCCCCAGCGGCCGAACCAGCTGGCGGCGCAGCCCATGGCCGCGATCCACAACGGGCCGAGCAACACCACCACAGCCCAGGGCTCGGTGGCGTGGAACAGCGTCATCCAGTGGGAGAGGCCGGCATACGTGACCCCTACCAGCAGCAGGAGTACGAGTCGCCATCGGGACATGGATCAGGTGGCGCTGCGGTGCTCGGCGACGTGGGTCGCGAGCGTACGCAGCGACTGGAAGATCTGCTGGTTGCGCTCGTCGTCCGAGCGCAGCTGGAAACCGTAGCGGCGCGAAACTTCGAGCGCGACTTCGAGGATGTCGATGGAGTCGAGGCCCAGACCTTCGCCGTACAGCGGGTCGGTGGGAACGATCTCTTCAGGTGCGACCTCGAGATTGAGCGCGTTCACGAGCAACACGGCCAGCTCTTTTTCGATCGGCGACTGTTCGGATGCATCGCCAGTGGCGGGAATGGGGGGCTGAGCAGTCGATGACAAAAAAACCTCCTGAACTTTTTTCCTGAACGACCGTGCGGGGTCGTGAATTATAGGAGTGGCGGTTGATTAGACTGCGCGCTTCGATACGACCCGGAGCGCCCCATGGCCGACCCCCTTCTGATCGCACGCCACGACACCATCGAGTGCACCCTCCTGCCCGGCTTGGCCAACCGCCATGGCCTGATCACCGGCGCCACCGGCACCGGCAAGACCGTCTCGCTCCAGACCATCGCCGAACAACTGTCGAACATCGGCGTGCCGGTGTTCATGGCCGACGTCAAGGGCGACCTGACCGGCATCAGCCAGAAAGGCAGCGTCGGCGAAAAACTGGCCGCCACGCTCAAGGAACGCGGCATCGACGTGCCCGAGCCCGCCGCCTGCCCCGTCACGCTGTGGGACGTGTTCGGCGAACAGGGCCACCCGGTGCGCGCCACCGTGTCCGACATGGGCCCGCTGCTGCTGGGCCGCATGCTCGACGTGAACGAAACCCAGGCCGGCGTGCTGAACCTGGTGTTCAAGATCGCCGACGACAGCGGCATGCTGCTGCTCGACCTGAAAGACCTGCGCGCCATGCTGCAGTACGTGGGCGAGAACGCGAGCCAGTTCACCACCGAGTACGGCAACATCAGCGCCGCCAGCGTGGGCGCGATCCAGCGCGGCCTGCTGCAGATCGAGACCCAGGGCGGCGACAAGTTCTTCGGCGAGCCGATGCTCAACATCACCGACTTCATGCAGACGGTGGGCGGCAAGGGAGTGGTGAACATCCTGGCGGCCGACAAGCTCATGAACTCGCCGCGCCTGTACGCCACCTTCCTGCTGTGGATGCTGTCGGAACTGTTCGAGCAGCTGCCCGAAATCGGCGACCCCGAGAAGCCGAAGCTGGCCTTCTTCTTCGACGAGGCCCACCTGCTGTTCAACGAGGCGCCCAAGGCGCTGGTCGAACGCATCGAACTGGTGGTGCGGCTGGTGCGCTCCAAGGGCGTCGGCGTGTATTTCGTCACGCAAAACCCGCTGGACATTCCCGATTCGGTGCTGGCCCAGCTGGGCAACCGGGTGCAGCACGCGCTGCGTGCCTTCACGCCGCGCGACCAGAAGGCCGTGAAGGCCGCCGCCAGCACCATGCGCCAGAAGCCCGGCCTGGACATCGAGACCGCCATCACCGAACTCGCCGTGGGCGAGGCGCTGGTGAGCTTCCTGGACGCCAAGGGCCGCCCGAGCATCACCGAGCGCGTGTACGTGCTGCCGCCGGGCAGCCAGCTCGGCCCAATCACGCCCGAGCAGCGCAAGGCGCTGATCGCGGGCTCGCTGGTGGCGGGCGTGTACGAAAAGACGGTCGACCGCGAATCGGCCTACGAAAAGCTCAAGGGCCGCGCCGAGAGCGCCCCCGATGCGCCGGCTGCCGGCGCCAAGGGCGGGGCCGCCGCGGAAGAATCGTCCGGCATGGGCGGCATGCTCAACGACATGCTCTTCGGCAGCACCGGCCCGCGCGGCGGCAAGCGCGACGGCCTCGTGCAGACCATGGCCAAGTCGGCGGTGCGCACCATGGGCACGTCGGTGGGCAAGGAGATCCTGCGCGGCGTGCTGGGCGGGATCTTCGGCAGCAAGAAGCGCTGAAGCAGCGCCGTTACCAGCGCAGCAGGCGCGGTCCCAGCACCGCGCCCAGCAGCACCGGCACCGCGATCCCGCTCACGTACCAGACCGCGAGGAACGGCGCGGTCAGCTCCATGCAGTGCAGCGCGTAGACCGACGCGCCCACGCCGCCGGCCAGCGCGCCGGCCGCGGCCCCGGCCAGCGCGGGCCGCGTCGGCGCCAGCCCCCGCAGCGCCACGAAGGTGGCCGCGAACACCGGCAGCGCCATGAAGCCGATGCTCAGGGCGCAGATGCGCCACGACTGGCCCATCAGCAAGGGCATGCGCTCCTCGATCGGCACCGAGAACCAGACGAACGCCGCCAGCCCCCAGATCCCCAGCACCGGCAGCACCCCGCCCCACCACGCGTGGCGCACCCGCACGCCGGGCCGGGCCAGCCGCTGCACCGTCACGAAGGCCGCCGCCGCGATGCACAGCGGAAACAGCACCTTGACCCAGAACATCGGCCAGAACATCGCCTGCACCAGGTCGGGCCGCAGCCCGTACTCGCCGAACAGGATCACGAAGGACAGCGGCAGCGCGGCCAGCACCGCCAGCCCGATGCGCCCACTGGCGCTGCGCCGCGGCACCGCCACCTCGCCGGCGGCCAGCAGGTTCACGAGGTCGTCGGTCTTCATGGCGCGGCACCTCCCCCGAACTTCGCGGCCAGGGCCTTCAGGCCCCGGTGGATGCCGACCTTCACCGCCGACTCCGACATGCCCGTGAGGCTGGCCGTCTCGGCCACCGAGAGGCCTTCGATCTTCACGTGCACGATCGGCAGGCGCTGGCGTTCGGGCAGGGTCTGCAGCAAGCCGCCGAGGTCGCGCTTCGCGTCGCTGGCCTCGGTGGCCGACGCCGCGAACACGGCCAGGTCGTCGTCCAGCGGGTCATGCAGGTCCTCGCGGACCGACTTGGCGCGCAGCAGGTCGATCATCTTGTAGCGCGCAATGGCATGCACCCAGGCCGTCAGCGGCTGGTCGCTCTGGTAGGTGTGGCGCTGGTTGTGCATGGCGAGCAGGCATTCCTGGACGAGGTCTTCCACTTCATCGGGCCAGCCGAACAGGCGCTTGCCCAGAAAAGCGCGCAGGTGCGCACTCAGTTTCTGCAGGAACTCGCGGTAGGCGCCGGCGTCGCCATCGAGGCCGCGAAGGAACAGGCGGCGCAAGGCCGCTTCCGCGTCGCTCGGTGTCGTCCTGCTGCCTACGGTGTTTCGTGCCATCGGGCCGGCCGGTTACAGCCTGGTGAAAAAAGATTGCAAGGGATTGTGCCGCGCCCCCACGGCGGGGCTTGCGCTAAGCTGCCCCGATGCTGGCCGGACTCGTCTCGCACCCCTGGGCCTACCCGGCGCTGGAGGCGGCGCACATCGTGGGCATTGCGCTGCTGTTCGGCGGTCTGCTGGTGTTCGAGCTGCGCGCCCTGGGCCTGGCCCGCGAGCTGCCGGCGCCGCTGCTGGCGCGCCTCACGTTGCGCCCCGCCCTGCTGGGCTTCGGCCTGTGCGCGCTGACCGGCCTGACCATGTTCGCAAGCCAGCCAAGCGAGTTGCTGAGCAACACGGCCTTTCGCGTCAAGCTGCTGCTGATCCTGCTGGCCGGCCTCAACGCCGCCTGGTTCCACCTGCGCGGCGACCTCGGCGGGCAGAGCGGGTTCGCCAGGTTTCAATGCCTCCTGTCTTTGGGGTTTTGGCTCGCTGTCATCATCTGCGGGCGCTGGATTGCCTATGTCTGACCAAGGAGAACGCGATGCTGCATCGACGCATGTTCGTGACCGGTTCGATCGCACTGGCCCTGCCCGCCTGGGCCCACCACGGCTGGAGCAGTTTTGACCAGGAGCGCCCGCTCTATCTGGAAGGCCGCGCCACCAAGGTGAGCTGGCGCAATCCGCACGGCGAGCTGGAGATCGAGCTGCCCGAGAACCTCGCGCTGCCGCCCGACCTGAAGCAGCGGCCCCTGCCCAAGCAAAGCGCCACGGTCGACGGCGCGGCGCTGCTGGCCAAGGCGCAGTTGCCGACGCGGCGCGACCGCAAATGGCAGATCGAGCTGGCCCCGCTCACGCGGCTGCAGGCCTGGGGCGTCGAGGAGATCAAGCCCGGCACGCCGGTGGCGGTGCTCGGCTTCACCTTCACCGGCGAGAAAGGCGACGCAGTGCTGCGCGCCGAGTACCTGTTCGTGCACGGCAAGACCTACGGCCTGCGCTCGTCGCCCGCCTGAACTCCCGCGCTGCAACAGCGCGGCTGGAGCGCGCGGGCCCTCGCTTGCCAGCCGCACAAGTGCTCGGTACATTGCATTTTTTGAGGGCCTCAAATGTCTGCAGACAGTACCGCGCTCCCTTCCGCCTTGCCGACCGCGACCGGTGCCAGCCCGGCGCAGAGCCCTCCGCTCCACCCCTCGTCCTCGACCGGCCACATCCGCCTGACCTCGCATGCCGGCGGCTTCGGCGCCCTGCCCATCCACTGGGGCGCGGCCACCGCCACCGAGCGCGGGCCCGTGGTCGGCACGACCACCAAGCGCGCGCACCGCAACGTGATCGGCACGCACAGCGGCTCGTACAGCGTGTACCGCGCGCTCGCCGTGGCGGCCGGCGCCCTGAAGCGCGAACACAAGGCCGACCTCACCAACACCGCACCCACCGACGTCATCGGCCCGTATCCGCAGTGGAGCGAGCCCGGGCGCATCGTCTCGCTCGACCCCTGGGGCGCGCTGGTGGCCGACGTGTTCTCCACCGAACTCGCGGCCGGCTACGACATCCGCCCGACCATCGCGATCACCAAGGCCCACGTGATCCTGCCCGAGGTGATCGAGGCACTGCAAAGCGGCCGCCTCAAGGCCGACGGCCACTTCCTCACCACGGGCGGCGCCGCGATGGTGACCAAGGCGGCCATCGAACCCGTGTGGTACCTGCCCGAGGTGGCGCGCCGCTTCGGCTGCTCCGAGACCGACCTGCGCCGCACGCTCTTCGAGGAAACCGGCGGCATGTACCCCGAGCTGGTCACGCGCTCCGACCTCGAGGTGTTTTTGCCGCCCATCGGCGGGCAGACGCTCTACATCTTCGGCAACCCGCGCGACCTGGCCAACCCCGACGTGGAGCTCACCGCGCGCATCCACGACGAGTGCAACGGCTCCGACGTGTTCGGCTCCGACATCTGCACCTGCCGCCCCTACCTCACGCACGCCATCGAAGAGTGCATCCAGGGCGCGCAGCGCGGCGGCGTGGGGCTCATCGCCTACTCGCGCAAGGAAGGCCGCGCGCTCGGCGAGGTGACCAAGTTCCTGGTCTACAACGCCCGCAAGCGGCAAGTGGGCGGCGACACGGCCGACCAGTATTTCGCGCGCACCGAGTGCGTGGCCGGCGTGCAGGACATGCGCTTCCAGGAGCTGATGCCCGACGTCTTCCACTGGCTGGGCATCAAGAAGATCCACCGCCTCGTCTCGATGAGCAACATGAAGTTCGACGCCATCACCGGCTCGGGCATCGAGATCGGCGAGCGCGTGAACATTCCCGACGAACTGATCCCGGCCGACGCCCGCGTCGAGATGGACGCCAAGATGGCGGCCGGCTACTTCACGCCCGGCCCGGTGCCGGACGCAGAGGAACTGAAAAAGGCCAAGGGCCGGGGATTGAGCGAATGAGCCGAAGCACCGACATCGATCTGCCCGCCGACGGTTCCGGCAGCCTGCGCCCCGGCGGCGCGGGCAATGTCGACCCGTCGATCGAATTCACTCCCGACACCGGCCACCCGGCCGGCGCCGCCAGCCTGCTGCGCACCACCACCGCCATCCGCCAGCGCGCGGGCGCCCTGCTGGCACGCGCGCGCCGCGGCGAGTCGCAGTGGTTCCGCATCGGCAGCGACGACGCGCTCGAAGACGCGGCGCGCACCGTGGCCGAGGTCACGCGCGAGCGCTACCCCTGGGACACCATCCCGTACCACAGCCGCTGGCGCCACTTCGAGGCCGGCGGCGTCGACCGCCGCCTGCAGCTCGACGCGCTGCTCGGCAAAGGCCTCGACGCCCGCCAGCGCGCCCGCGCCCACATCGACCTCACGCTGGTGAGCGTGCTGCTCGACGCCGGCGCCGGCCCGACCTGGCACTACACCGAACCGGCCACCGGGCTGCGCTTCACGCGCTCCGAAGGCCTGGGCGTGGCGTGCTTCCATGCGTTCACCAGCGGGCTCTTCTCGTCCGACCCGAACCACCCGCTGCAGGCCGACGCGGCCGGCCTGCGCGGCCTCGTGACCGAGCGCCTGGGCGACGCTTTCCAGGTGAGCGAGGTCAATCCGCTGGTCGGCCTGTCCGGGCGCGCCGTGCTGCTGCGCCGGCTCGGCGAGGCCATGAGCGAGCAGCCCGAGACCTTCGGCGACGACGGCCGGCCCGCCGGCCTATTCGACGCGCTCGTGGCCCCTCTGGGCGCCGCCTCGCCGCCCACGGCCGAGATCACGGCGCACCAGATCCTGTCGCTGCTGCTGGACACGCTGTCGCACATCTGGCCCTCGGCCAACGCCATCGACAGCCTGGCGGCCGACGGCAGCGACAACGTCGGCGGCTCCGGCGACCCCGCCTTCGCGCTGGGCGACTGCTGGCGCCACAGCGCCGTCGCTGGCCCCGGGCTCACCAACGGCTGGATGCCGTTCCACAAGCTGTCGCAGTGGCTCACGTACTCCCTGCTCGAACCTTTCGAATGGGCCGGCGTGAAGGTGCGGCATCTCGATGCGCTCACGGCCCTGCCCGAATACCGCAACGGCGGCCTGCTGATCGACAGCGGCGTGATCGTGCCGCGCGAGCCGGCCTTTCTCACCCGCCGCTGGAAGGCCGGCGACGAGTTCATCGTCGAATGGCGCGCCCTCACCGTGGCGCTGCTCGACGAAATCGCCCCGCGCGTGCGCAAGGTGCTCGACCGCACCGAGGAAGAGCTGCCCCTGGCCTGCGTGCTCGAAGGCGGCACCTGGGCCGCGGGCCGGGTGCTGGCACAGCGCTTGCGAAACGGTGCGCCACCGCTGCAGATCGAGAGCGACGGCACCGTCTTCTAGTCTTTTAGACTCTCCTGTTTTCCGCAACGGCACACCAAAAGAAGACTCCAATGAGCAACGTCCACCTTGTCGACCACCCCCTCGTCCAGCACAAGCTCACGCTGATGCGCCGCAAGGACGCCTCCACCAACAGCTTTCGCCGGCTCTTGAACGAAATCAGCATGCTGATGGCCTACGAGGTCACGCGCGACATGCCGATGCAGGACATCGAAGTCGAGACCCCGCTGGAGACCATGCAGGCCAAGGTCATCGACGGCAAGAAGGTGGTGCTGGTGTCGATCCTGCGGGCCGGCACGGGCATCCTGGACGGCATGCTCACGGTGGTGCCGGGCGCGCGCGTCGGCCACATCGGCCTGTACCGCGACCCCAAGACGCTCACGGCCGTCGAGTACTACTTCAAGATGCCCGGCGAGATGGAGAACCGCGACGTGATCGTGGTCGACCCCATGCTCGCCACCGGCAACTCGGCCGTGGCCGCGGTCGAGCGGCTGAAGGAACTCAACCCCAAGTCGATCAAGTTCGTCTGCCTGCTGACCTGCCCCGAAGGCGTGAAGACGATGCAGACCGCGCACCCCGACGTGCCGATCTACACCGCCGCCATCGACCGCGAACTGGACAGCCATGGCTACATCCTGCCCGGCCTCGGCGACGCCGGCGACCGCATCTTCGGCACTAAGTAGGCTCGCCCCCAGGCTTCGCGCACTTCGTGTCGCTTCGCCACCCCCCTACCGGGGGCAACACCTGAGGCCCGGCGGAGCCGGTTCCTCGGTGTTTGCTGGAAGGGAGCCGGCCCCGAGCGGCCGGCTCGATTCGGTGGGTGGGCATGGGGATTGCAGGGCTGGTTCTTTCATTTCATCGAGGAGAAGACCGTGACAGCACGCCGTCAATTGATCGTTCGTTCCATCGCCGTCGCCGCAGCGCTTGCGGCGGGCGCCCCGGGCCTTGCGCTCGCGCAGGCCAAGCTCAAGGTGGCTGCCGTGTACACGGTGCCATTCGAGCAGCAATGGGTGGGCCGCATCCACAAGGCGCTGAAGGCGGCCGAGGCGCGTGGGGAGATCGAATACAAGGCGACCGAGAACGTGAGCAACGCCGACTACGAGCGCGTGATGCGCGAGTACGCCACGGGCGGCAACCAGCTGATCCTGGGCGAGGTGTTCGGGGTGGAAGCAGCGGCGCGCAAGGTCGCGAAAGACTTCCCCAAGGTGGCGTTCCTCATGGGCTCGTCGCTGAAGCCGCAGGCGCCCAATTTCTCGGTGTTCGACAACTACATCCAGGAGCCGGCCTACCTCAGCGGCATGGTCGCGGGCGGGATGACCAAGAGCAACCGCATCGGCATGGTCGGCGGCTTCCCGATTCCGGAGGTGAACCGGCTCATGAACGCGTTCATGGCGGGCGCGAAGGAAACGAATCCGAAGGTGGAGTTCAGCGTGAGCTTCATCAACAGCTGGTTCGACCCGCCGAAGGCCAAGGAAGCGGCCTTCGCGATGATCGACAAGGGCGCCGACATCATGTACGCCGAGCGCTTCGGCGTGTCGGACGCGGCCAAGGAAAAGGGCAAGCTCGCCATCGGCAACGTGATCGACACGCAGGCCCAGTACCCCGACACGGTGGTGGCCTCGGCGCTGTGGAACTTCGAGCCCTCGGCCGACCGCGCGATCAAGCTGGTGAAGGAAGGCAAGTTCGCCGCCGAAGACTACGGCGTGTACTCGCACATGAAGCACAAGGGCTCCGAGCTCGCGCCGCTGGGCACCTTCGAGAAGAAGGTGCCGGCCGACGTCGTGGCCAAGGTGAAGGCGAAGCAGGCCGACATCCTGGCCGGCAAGTTCACCGTGAAGGTGGACGACGCCCAGCCGAAGTCCACCGCCAAGTAACCAGCAGACAGACAAGCGAGCAGACCCGAACCCATGAAGCGTGCGCGATGGCAGACCGCAATCCATGGCGTGGCCATCGCGGCGTTGGCCGCCGGGCTCGCCGCCTGTCAACCTGAGCCGGCGGCCCCAGCCACCGCCCCGGCGGTCGAGGTGCCCGCATCGGCCGCCTCGGCACCCGCTGCCGCTGCGCCGCCGGTGGTCGCGCCACCGGTCGGCATCCCGGCCGCGCTGCAGGCACGCGCCGACGCCCTGCTCGCCGCGCACCGCCAGATGATCGTGCTGATGACCGGCGAGCGTGCGCTCGAGGCGGCCGAGAAGCGCGCTGTCAGCGCCGTCGGGCAGCAGCTGTTCCACGAGATGCAAGAGCGCCAGCAGGCGCTGATCGCACAGGCCGCGGACATGACAGACCCTGCCGCCGTGGCGGGCCTGAACGCGCTGCTCGACCGCATCGAGAGCGAGCCCAGCTGGTTCGACGCCGACCGGCTGGCGTTCAAGGAGTTCCTGTCCGAGCTGAGCACGCGCTACAGCCAGGCGCAGTCGCTGTCCGGGCTCAAGCTCGGCCGCCGCGCCAGCGAAGACCTGGCCGTGCTCGCCGAGATCGAGCAGGCCTACGACCGCGAGCTGAAAGACGTGTTCGGCCGCTTCGCGCAGCGCGGCATCGAGCCCAAGCGCGAAAAGTGGGCCGACTACGTGGCCAAGCTGCAGGGCCTGTACTCGCGCGAGCAGATACTGAAAGACTTCGGCGCCATCGTCCCCTACACGCAGCCCCCGGGCGGCGCCAAGGAAAAGGACAGCGCGGACGCACGCGAGATCTTCGGCACCTCGCTGCCCGCCAAGACCGTCGTGCTGACCTTCGACGACGGCCCGCACGCCAGGCACACCGACGAGATCCTGGAGATATTGAAGCGCTACGACGCGCCCGCCATCTTCTTCCAGCTCGGGCGCAACCTGGGCAAGCTCGACGCGCAGGGCAAGGCCCAGCTCAGCGCCACCGGCGCGGCGGCCAAGCGCGTGCTGGCCGCCGGCCACGTGCTCGCCAACCACAGCTTCAGCCACGGCATGATGGCCAAGATGACGGACGACGCGGTGCGCGTCGAAGCCAGCGAGACCGAAGCGCTGCTCGACGCCACCGGCCGGCTGCAGTCCACCCTGTTTCGCTTTCCCTACGGCGCGCGCAACGAGGCCAAGCTGAGCACGGTCGAGGCGCTCAAGCTGCGCTCGATGATGTGGACCGTCGACTCCATGGACTGGGCCGACCCCGTGCCCAAGTCGATCGCCGACCGCGTGCTGGCCGAGGTCGACAAGGCCAAGCGCGGCGTCATCCTGTTCCACGACATCCAGGGCCGCACCGTGCAGGCGCTGCCCACGGTGCTCGACCAGCTGGTGGCCGACGGCTACCGCTTCGCCACCTGGCGCGACGGCAAGTTCGTCGTCAGCGCATCGAAAAAGGTGGCGCCCGACGACGGCGTGGCCGCCACCTCGGGCGACACGCTCTACCGCGAGAGCCACGCGCTGGTGATCGGCATCGACAAGTACGCCAAATGGCCCGGCCTGCACCACGCGGTGCCCGACGCCAAGGCGATGGAGCAGCTGCTCGTCACGCGCTTCGGCTTCAAGCCCGAGAACATCACGGCGCTGTACGACGACCAGGCCACGCGTGCCAACATCCTGCGCGCGCTGAATGAAAAACTGACCGACGGCAAGCGCGTGAAGCGCGACGACCGCGTGCTGGTGTTCTTTGCCGGCCATGGCAGCACCCGCAAGCTCGCGAGCGGGCGCGACGTCGGCTACATCGTGCCGGTCGACGCCACGCTGGACAACCTGCCGTCCGACGCCATCTCGATGCCGCAGCTGCAAGAGGTGGCCGAGGCGCTGTCGGCCAAGCACGTGCTGTTTCTCGTGGACGCCTGCTACTCGGGCCTGGGCCTCACGCGCGGCGGCGCGTCGCAGGGCAACAGGAATTTCCTGACCGACAACGCGCGCCGCATCGGCCGCCAGATGCTCACCGCCGGCGGCGCCGACCAGCAGGTGGCCGACGACGGCCCCGGCGGCCACTCGGTCTTCACCTGGACGATGCTGCAGGCGCTGTCGGGCAAGGCCGACCTGAACGGCGACAACGTCATCACCGGCACCGAGCTCGCGGCCTACGTGGCGCCGGCGGTCTCGGCCATCGCGCGGCAGACGCCGGCCTTCGGCAGCCTGCCGGGCTCGGAGGGCGGCGAGTTCGTGTTCGCGCTGCCCGTCGAGCGCGAAGGCCTCAGCGGCGACAGCCTGCAGCTCGACGCCGCCGCCAGCCAGGTCAACAAGCGCATCGACCAGGCCAACGAGCAGGCCGTGCATGCGGCGGCCGTACCCAAGACGGCCAAGGCGGCCAAGGCCGGCCCGGCCGCCGTCGAGGTGGTGGTGAAGAACCTTGAAGGCGCCGACACCAAGCTGACCATGCCGGCCGCCGCGCCGCTCACGCCGCGCGTGGCCGCCCAGCGCGCCAACGACCGCGGCCTGCAGCTGTACCGCGAGCGCCGCTACGACGAGGCTGAAGCCGCCTTCACCGAGGCGCTGAAGCTGCAGCCGCGCTTTGCGCTCGCGGCCAACAACCTGGGCTTCGTGTACTTCAAGCGCGGCAAGCCGGTCGAGGCCGCGCGCTGGTTCGAGCAGGCCATCGACATGGACGGCAGCCGCGCCCTCGCCTACCTGAACCTGGGCGACGCCTACCTGCAGGCCGGCAACGACGCCAAGGCGCTCGCCGCCTACACCACCTTCGTCGGCCTGGCGCCGAAGCACGCGCGCGTCGCCGCGCTGCAGGCCTGGATCGCCACGCCCGACGCCGCACACCGCCCCTCCCTCCCGC
>NZ_JBYSZY010000033.1:0-70225 GCF_058787635.1 Variovorax sp. FW305-3-2-15-B-LB1
GACCATCAGGGCGCGATGGGGTTGCCGGGCGTGCCTGCTTCGCCGGCCACGACCGCTGTTTTCGCAGCGGGGGGGCGGTAGGACACGCGGGCCGCCGGCACGGGTGCGGCGGCGATCGGTGGCGATGGCGACATGGGCCGCGTGACGCCGGCCTTGGTGACGCTGACAGGCGCGGTGGCCGTTGCCGAAGCAGGCACCACCACGCCAGGCGTCGCCTGCCCAGGCGCTGCGGGCGCCGTCTCGTACGGGTTGTGCAGCACCACGCTCTTGCCGACGCCTACGCCGGTACCGATCGGGCCGACACCCACGCCCACACCGACGCTGGCCGAGCCGGTGACTGCGCCGTTGTCGTGCAGCGCCACGCCCGCGCCGAGCGGGCCCCAGCCGGTGTTCAGGCCGACGGAGAAGTTGCCGTCCTTCGTGGCACCGAGCCCGAGCGAGAGCCCGGGCACCAGCGGAATGCCGATGTGATAGTGCGAACAGCCGCCCACCAGAAGCAACAGCAGCAGCGCCGAGGTGGCAGCCGCTGCGCGACGAACGATGCGCGGCCGGGCGTTCACACCAGCAGCGCGTTGACGCGCCTCACGTAGGCAGCCGGGTCGGCCGGCAGGCCGCCTTCGGCCAGCAGGGCCTGGTCGAACAGGATGTTCGCGAGGTCGTCGAAATGCGCGGAGCCTTCGAGCTTCTTCACCAGCGGGTGCTCGGCGTTGACCTCGAGCACGGGCTTGAGGTCGGGCGCGGGCTGGCCGGCCTGCTTGAGCATGCGCGCGAGCTGCGTGCTCATGCCGCCGTCTTCCACCACGAGGCAGGCGGGCGAGTCGACCAGGCGCGTGGTCACGCGCACGTCTTCGGCCTTGTCCTTGAGCGCTTCCTTCAGCTTCTCGAGCAGCGGCTTGAACGACTCGGCGGCTTCCTCGGCGGCCTTTTTCTCGGCCTCGTCCTGCAGCTTGCCCAGGTCGACCGCGCCCTTGGCCACGCTCTGCAGCGGCGTGCCGTCGAACTCGTTGAGGTAGTTCAGCGCCCACTCGTCGACGCGGTCGGTCATGAGCAGCACCTCGATGCCCTTCTTCTTGAAGACTTCGAGCTGCGGGCTGTTCTTGGCGGCGGCGAGGTTGTCGGCCGTGATGTAGTAGATCGCGTCCTGGCCTTCCTTCATGCGCGCCTTGTAGTCGGCGAAGCTCACGCTCGCGACGTCGCTCGTGGTGGAGGCAAAACGCAGCAGCTTGGCGATGCGGTCGCGGTTGCCCATGTCCTCGCCCAGGCCTTCCTTCAGCACCGCGCCGAACTCGGCGTAGAACTTGGCGAACTTGCCCGATTCGTCGGCGTACTCGGCGGCGGCTTCGGCGGCGGGGGTGGTGTTCTTGTCGACCACATCGGTCACGCCTTCGGTCGGCTCGGGGGCGGGCACCGATTCGCCCGAGCCCACGTCGACCTTGCCCTCGCCGCTCTCGGGCGCGGTCTTCTGCTTCTTGGCCAGGTCTTCGAGCATCGACAGCACGCGCTTGGTGCTGCCTTCGCGGATGGCCTTCACGTCGCGGCTTTCCTGCAGCAGCTCGCGGCTCACGTTGAGCGGCAGGTCGGCCGAGTCGATCACGCCCTTCACGAAACGCAGGTAGTTGGGCAACAGCGCCTCGGCGTCGTCCATGATGAAGACGCGCTTGACGTACAGCTTGACGCCCGCGCTCTTGTCGCGGTTCCACAGGTCGAACGGGGCCTTGGACGGGATGTACAAGAGCTGCGTGTACTCGGTGCTGCCTTCGACGCGGTTGTGGCTCCAGGCCAGCGGCGCTTCGAAGTCGTGGCTGATGCTCTTGTAGAACTCTTCGTACTGCTCGGCGGTGATGTCCTTCTTGGGGCGGCTCCACAGGGCGTTGGCCTTGTTCACCGTTTCCCACTCGCCGGTCTTCACCATGTCGCCGGGCTGGTCGTTCTCGCCGTCTTTCCACTCTTCCTTTTCCATCAGGATGGGCAGGGAGATGTGGTCGGAGTACTTGCCGACGATCTGCTTGAGCTTCCAGGCGTTGAGGTATTCGTCGGCGTCGTCGCGCAGGTGCAGCGTGATGCTGGTGCCGCGCGCGGCGCGCGTGATGTCGGCCACTTCGAAGTCGCCGGCGCCGCCGCTCACCCAGCGCACGCCCTGGTCGGCGGGCAGGCCCGCGCGGCGTGACTCGACCGTGATCTTGTCGGCCACGATGAAGCCCGAATAGAAGCCCACGCCGAACTGGCCGATGAGCTGCGCGTCGGCCTTCTGGTCGCCGCTCAGGCGGCTCATGAAGTCTTTGGTACCACTCTTGGCGATGGTGCCCAGGTTGTCGATGGCTTCCTGGCGCGACAGGCCGATGCCCTTGTCGGTGATGGTGAGGGTGCGCGCGGCCTTGTCGAAGGTCAGGCGCACGTCCAGGTCGGGCTGGTCTTCGTACAGCGCGGGGTGGTCGAGCGCCTCGAAGCGCAGCTTGTCGCACGCGTCGGACGCGTTCGAGATCAGCTCGCGCAGGAAGATTTCCTTGTTGGAGTACAGCGCATGCGTGACGAGGTGCAGCAGTTGCGCGACTTCAGCCTGGAACGGGAGTTTGGTATTGGAGGAATCAGCCATGGGAAAGAAAGGGATCGAAGCCAAAAAATTCTAAGGCGAGCCGCCCGTGGCGGGCGGCGGCCTTGCCAACTTTATGAACTGGGGTTGTCGCGCCAAAAAACAACGAGCGCAAGGCCGCGCGAACTTTGTCACACGGGTGTCGGCTCAGCGCCGCGCTTTCAGCGCGGTTGGGATTCGACTTCGCGCGTCCAGCGGTCGATGAGCCGCTTGCGCTCGGCCGCCTTGCCGTACTTCTCGAAGTCGTACTTGATGAGCTTCACGCTCTCCATCGACGGAATGCGCGGATCGGGCTTGAAGGTCTTGTTGGCCGGCGACTGCAGGCTGCCGGCCTTGGCGCCGATGGACTGGCCCGCGGGGCTCATGAGCCAGTCGTAGTAGCGCTTGGCGTTCTCCTTGTTGCGCGCGCCCTTCACGAGCGCGATGCCGCCGATCTCGAAGCCCGTGCCTTCGCAGGGCGCGGCGGTCTTCACCGGAAATTTGTCGTGCCGCCAGCGCTCGAAGCCGAAGATGAAGCTCACGCCGATCGCCACCTCGCCCTTGGCCACGTTGGGCGCCTGCGCCTGGCCGCTGCGCGTGTAGCTGGTAACGTTTTTATGCAGCTTCTTCAGGTAGTCGAACGCGGGCTCCTCGCCCATCTGCTGCACCAGGCCCGCGATGACGGTGTAGGCCGTGCCGCTGGTGGCGGGGTGCGAGATTTCGATCTCGCCCTTGTACTCGGGCTTGATGAGGTCGGCCCAGCACTTCGGCTCGGCGAGCTTCTTTTTCTTCAGCAGCTCGGTGTTGAAGCCGAAGCCCATCGCGCTCGTGTAGAAGCCGCCCACCATGTTCTGCGACATGGCGTACTGGCGCACCGACCAGTCGTGCAGGTCGTTGATGTAGGCCGGGCGGTAGGGCTCGAGCAGGCCCTGCTCGGCGGCCTGCAGGAAGGGGTCGCCGGTGCCGCCCCACCAGAGGTCGGTCTTGGGGTTGGCGGCTTCGGCGCGCAGCTGCGCGCCGATTTCGCCGGTGCCCTTGTGGGCCTGCTGCACCTTGATGCCGGTCTCGCGCGTGAAGGCCGTGGCGGCCGCCTCGCACCAGCCCGCGTCGGTGCTGCACAGCGCGTTGACGGTGCCTTGCGCGGCGGCCTGCGACGCCCCGAGCAGGAGCGCCGTGCCCAGGCAGGCGGTGGCCAAGGCACTCATGGTGTGTAGCGGGGCGAATGAAGGCATGGGCGGGTCTCCTCGTTGTTCGACGTTGTATGAAGGCGCAGGATAGCGCCGGCGTGAGTGCTTGAGGTCAGCGGGCCGCCAGCAGCGGCGGCAGGTGCGCCACCAGCCAGTCGATCACCACGCGCGTCTTCAGCGGCAGGTAGCGGCTCGGCGTGCGGATCACGTGCAGCGGAAAACCGAAAGGCTCGGGCTCGTCGAACACGCGCACCAGCGTGCCGGCCGCGAGCGCGTCGGCCGCCAGCCAGGCCGGCAACCGCGCCAGGCCCATGCCGCCGATGGCGGCCTCCAGCAGCACCTCGGCGCTGTCGCAGCGCAACCGCGAGGGCAGCGCGGCCTCGACCATCGCGTCGCCTTCGCGAAAGCGCCAGGGCGAGACCTGCCCGTCGCGGGCGTAGTACACGGCCTCGTGCGGCGCGACCAGTGCCGCAACGTCGCGCGGATGGCCGCGCTCGGCCAGGTACGCGGGCGCGGCGCACAGCAGCATCCACTGCACGCCGACCGGCCGCGCCACGAGGCCGGCGCTGTCGTCGAGTTCGCCGCTGCGGATGGCCAGGTCGAGCCCCTCTTCCACGAGGTCGACGCGCCGGTCGTTGAAGGCCAGCTCCAGCGACAGCTGCGGATGCTGGCGCGCCAATGCGAGCAGCAGCGGCCCGACCTTGAGCCGCCCCAGCATCGCCGGCATGCTCAGGCGCACGAGGCCGGTGGCCGTGTGGCGCGCGGCGTCGGTGAGCGCCTCGGCCGCCTCCAGCTCGGCCAGCGCGCGGCGGCAGCGCTCGTAGTAGCCGTGCCCTTCCTCGGTGAGGCTCTGGCTGCGCGTGGTGCGCAAGAAAAGGCGCGTGTCCAGCCGCGCCTCGAGCCGCGCGATGCTCTTGGCGACGGCCGAACGGGTGACGTGCAGGCGCTGCGCGGCGAGCGCGAAGCTGCCCGCCTCCACCGCCGCGACGAACTCTTCGATGCCTTGCAGGCGTTGGCTCATTGGATACTTTCAAGCACCATTCTTCGGAAAATTATCCACCACCGGATCGTTTTCATCTTCAATAGCATCGAGGCCGATCTTTTCCGATGGAGCCTTTTCCGATGCAAGAACCCGACGTGCTGCGCCGCTGGCAGCTTCCCCGACTGGGCCGCGCCCACCTCGAACACACCGAGGCCCCGATGCCCTCGCCGGGCCCGGGCCAGATCCTCGTGCGCGTGGGCGCGGTGGCGCTCAACTACCGCGACCTGCTCATGGTGCGCGACGGCATGGGCATGGCGCTCGACCTGCCCTTCACGCCCGGCTCGGACATGGCGGGCACCGTGGTGGCCGTGGGCCCCGGCGTGCGCCGCTTTGCCGTGGGCGACCGCGTGATCAACACCTTCTGGGGCGGCTGGACCGACAGCCACTGGCATGCCGACACCACGCTGCTCGGCGGCCCCGGGCCGGGCATGCTGGCCTCGCACGTGTGCATCGATGCGAACTGGGCCGTGACCGCGCCCGCCACGCTGAGCCTCGAAGAAGCCAGCACGCTGCCCTGCGCCGGCCTCACGGCGTGGTTCGCGCTGGTGGAAACCGGCGCCCTGCGCGCGGGCGAGACGGTGCTGGTCCACGGCACCGGCGGCGTCGCGCTGTTCGGCCTGCAGCTCGCGCGACTGCATGGCGCGCAGGCCATCGTGGTGACGGGCAGCGCCGACAAGCAGGCCGCGGCACGCGCGCTCGGCGCCACGCACGTGCTGGCGCGCGACAGCGCCTGGCCCGCCGAGGTGCGCCGGCTCACGCACGGGCGCGGTGCCGACCACGTGCTCGAACTCTCCAGCGGCCCCGACCTCGACCGCTCGCTGCAGGCGGTGAAGCAGGGCGGGCGCGTGTCGATCATCGGCATGCTCGGCGGCGACACGCTGAGCGCGTCGTTCTACGCGATGGTGCTCGGCCGCGTGACGGTGCAGGGCATCGGCGTCGGCCATCGTCGTGCGCTCGAAGAGCTGGTGCGCGCGGTCGATGCGAATGCTTTGAAGCCGGTGATCGCCGCGCGCTACAGCTTCGATGCGCTGCCCGCCGCGCTCGACCATCTGGAACGCGGCGCGTTCGGCAAGGTCGTCGTGACGATGGCATGACGACGATGTGACGCGGCCCCGCCCTCGCCCGACCATTTGCAAATGCTGCAGGGCACAAATCCACAGCATTCGTGAACAGTTGCCGCTAAGCGCGCCGGTTTGCTCGACGCCTCCAATTCCCGTTCCTAGAATGCGGCCCGCGTTCGGCTCCCGCCGTGCGTGCTTTCTCAACTTCAGGATGGAGCGTTATGGAACACAGTACCTACAAAAAGTGGTCTGCAGAATTCATTGGTACTTTCTGGCTCACGCTCGGAGGCTGCGGAAGCGCAGTTCTGGCGGCGGCCTTTCCGGGCGTCGGCATCGGCCTGCTCGGCGTCTCGCTGGCCTTCGGTCTGACGGTGGTCACCGGCGCCTACGCGCTCGGTCCGATCTCGGGCGGCCACTTCAATCCGGCCGTGTCGATCGGCCTCGCCGCCGCGGGCCGCTTCAAGGCCGGGCAGCTGCCGGGCTACATCGTGTCGCAGGTGCTGGGCGCCATCGCGGCGGCCGGCGTGCTGTACCTGATCGCCACCGGCAAGCCGGGCGCGGACATCGGCGGCTTTGCCACCAACGGCTACGGCGAGCACTCGCCCGGCAAGTACGGCATGACGGCCGCACTCATCAGCGAAGTGGTGATGACCGCCGTGTTCCTGATCGTGATCCTGGGTGCCACCGCCAAGCGCGCGGCGGCCGGCTTCGCGGGCATGGCCATCGGCCTGTGCCTGACGCTGATCCACCTGGTGTCGATCCCCGTGACCAACACCTCGGTGAACCCGGCGCGCAGCACCGGCCCGGCGCTGTTCGGCCCGTCGTATGCGGTGTCGGAGCTGTGGCTGTTCTGGGTCGCCCCGATCGTGGGCGCGATCATCGGCGCGGTGATCTACCGCGCACTGCTCAGCAGCAACGACGACTGAGCTTGCAGGTCCCTGGCAGCGGAATCAGCTTCCGCTGCCCGACTTCACCATCGGCAGTGAAGTCGATTGCCCGATGGGCTCGGTGCCCGTCGGGTGCGACGCCGCATAGGCGCCGGCCTGGATGTCGGACACCGGGGTCATCCCACTGATCGCCGGCGCCGACGTCGACTGCCCAATGGGCTCCGTGCCGCTCGGACGTGCCGCCGCCATCGCGCCGGCCTGCACCTCCGGGTTCTCCGGCGAATTCAACTGCAGCGGGTGGAAGTCCGAACCGTCGGTGGTTTCGGCGGAGGCGTTGACCGTGCCCAGGGCCGCGAGCGCGGCGAAGGAAGCAACGGCAAGAAGCTGGAACGAAGTGCGCATGGTGTGTTCTCCTGAGGGCAGGTTGTCTCCGGTCCGGTGCCGTCGCGCGGACCGCGCGCAGCAGGACCTGCAGCCACTCTAGGCAGCCTGACTGAGGCCAGCGTGAGCGAAGAATGAGCCGGGAGTGAGCACCACGACGGCTACATCGACTGCATCGGCAGCATCACCCGCGCCCTCAGCCCCGGCCCGTCGTCCCGGTTGCGCAGCTCGATGCGCAGGCCATGCCGCTCCGCCGCCGTGCGCGCAATCGCCAGGCCCAACCCGCTGCCGCCCGCCGCCGCGCCCGGCACGCGAAAGAAACGATCGAACACGCGCTCCAGTTCAGTCGGCGGAATGCCCGGCCCGTTGTCGAGCACGTCGACCACCGCCTGCCCGTCGACACGGTGCAGCCGCACATCGACCACGCCGCCTTCGGGCGCGTAGCGCAGCGCGTTGTCGATCAGGTTGTCGAACACGCTGCGCAGCTCGGCCGCAGGCGCATGCACCACGGCGGCGGTAAGGCCTTCGAAGCCCACGTCGATGCGCCGTGCGTCAGCCAGCACCATGCGCTGGCCCAGGCTCTCGCGCAGCAGCGCCTCGATGTCGACCCGCTCGCCCGGCGCATCCGAGGGCGGCGCGTCCTGCCGCGACAGCTGCAGCAGCTGCTCGATGAGGTGCTGCGCGCGCGTCACGCCGGCCTCCAGCTGGTTGAAGCGCTCGGTGGCCTCGCCGGCCGGCACGTGCGCGCGCAGGTTCTCGATCTGCAGGCCGATGGCGGCCATCGGCGTGCGCAGCTCGTGCGCCGCGTCCTGCACGAAGCGCCGCTGCGTGGCGAAGGCACTGCGCACGCGCGACAGCAGGTGGTTGAAGGCGCCCACCAGCGGCGTGATCTCGTCGGGCACGCGCGCCAGCGACAGCTCGGTGGGGCGGCGCTCGTCCTGCGAGGCCACGTCGCGCGCCACGCCGCGCAGCGAGCGCGAGGCGGCCGACACGATGAGCCACAGCACCAGCAGCGCCGCCGGCAGCAGCAGCGCGATCGGCAGGCCTTCGAGCAGGGCGCGGCGCAGCGCGCGGCGATGGCGATAGTCCTCGTTTTGCAGCACCTGCACGCGCGGCGCGTCGGCATGCGGCGCGGGCTCGGCCGTGAACACGCGCCAGCGCGAATGCGCGGGCCCTTCGGCGCGCACGTCGCTGAAGCCGCTGCCGGGTTGCAGCGGCACCGACAGCGCGGGCCACGAGCTCGCGCGCAAGGTGGCGCCGTCGGCGCTCCACAGCTGCACCACGAAGGCGCCGCGCGAGAAGGCCGCTTCGCCGTCCATCGCGCGCGGGGTCTTGGGCGGGTCGTTGCCCGCGTACGACTCGGCCACCAGCCGCATCTGGTCGTCGAGTGCGTTGTGCACGAGGTTGCCGTAGGCCAGGAAAGAGAACCATGCCGTGAGCACCGCCGCCACCACATGCAGCGTGACCAGCCACAGCAGCAGCTGGGTGCGCAGCGAACGCGGGCGCCACCAGCGGCTGATGGCACCGGTCATGCCGCCACTCGCCAGCCCAGCCCGCGCACGTTGCGGATCGCATCGGCGCCGAGCTTGCGGCGCATGCCGTGGATCAGCACGTCGATGGCGTTGCTGGTCACTTCGTCGCCCCAGCCGTAGATGCGGTTCTCGAGCTGCTCGCGCGAGAGGATGGCGCCGGGCCGCTCCAGCAGCGCATGCAGCAGCGCGAACTCGCGCGCGGTGAGCGCCTCGCGCACGCCGTTGACCGCCACCTCGCGCGTCGTGAGGTCCAGCTGCAGCGCGGCGGTGCCGATCAGCGAATGCGCGGCGCCGTCGCGGCGGCGCACCACGGCGCGCATGCGCGCGAGCAGCTCGCGGAACTCGAAGGGCTTGAGCAGGTAGTCGTCGGCGCCGAGGTCCAGGCTGTGGATGCGGTCGTCCAGCCCGTCGCGCGCGGTGAGCACCAGCACGGGCGTGGCGTCGCCGCGTTCGCGCGCGCGGCGCAGCACCTCGGTGCCGTCCTGGCGGGGCAGGCCCAGGTCGAGCAGCACGCAGGTGTAGCCGCCGTCGCCGAGCGCGCTGTGCGCCAGCTCGCCGTCGCGTACCCAGTCGGCCGACCAGCCCGCGCCCTCGAGCGCCTGCTTCAGGCTGCGCCCGATCATTTCGTCGTCTTCCACCAGCAGCACGCGCATCGCGGCGACTCCTTTGCGCGCAAGGTAGCACGCGACCGGGATGATCGTCAGGGGCCCTGCGCCTCGGCGCAGCGTAGGCGCGAAGACTTAGGCGGGGCTTAGGACGCGGACGGCGTGCCGCTCGCCGCCTGCATCCTCTGCGTCCGTGGCAAAGGCCAGCAGGCGCAGCGCCTCTTCCTCCACGCCGCGCCGGTCGGCTGCGGACCAGCGCGTGAAGGGCTCCAGCACCACGGTGGCCGTGCGCGTCGCGCGCTCGATCTTCCAGGTGCCCGCCACGAAACCGTCGAGCAGCACCGTGCCGCGCACGATGCCGTTGATGGTGAACACGCGGGCGCGGTGCGCCTCGTCGAGCACGCGGCGGCGGTCGGCGTGCGAGAGCAGCAGGTTGTCCCACTCGGCGACCAGGCGCGGCGGCGCGGGCGTGTCGGGGTCGGGGCGCGGCGCGCGCGGCAGGTCGAAGAGCTCCTGGCCCTCGTCGCCGGTGAACACGCGCAGCTGCGGCCTCAATCGATCGGCCACGGCCTTCCAGCCCGTGAGGCCCGACCACGCGCCGGCATCGGCCAGCGTCGCGGGGCCGAAGGCGGCGAGGTAGCGCAGCAGCAGGTCGTCCTGCGTGGCGGTGGCGATCTCGGCAGTGGCATCGCCCAGCCAATCACCGAGCGGCTGCAGCAGCGCGTTCTGGTGCGAGTTCCAGCTGCCTGCGGGCGGCAGGTGGACCAGCGGCACGTTGTTGCGGATGAGTGCGGCGAGCGAGGCCGGTGCGTGGTCTTTCCAGCGCGCGGCCAAAGCCTGGCCGAGGGCGGTGCCGGTGAGCGGCCCGTCGCCGAGCAGCGCGCGGCTCGCCTTCACCACGGCCGCGCGGTCGACGCCTTCGAGGGCCCGCGCATGCAGGCCCGACAGGCCGCGCTGGTGCACGGGCTCGAGCAGCGGCCGCCAGGCCCACGCGTCCGGGGCGGTCATCAGGTGCAAGGTGGCGCGCAGCGTCGACATGCGCACGATGCGGCGGTTCTTCAGCGCGTCGGTCAGCTGCGCGCGGTGAAAGCCTTCGAGCCGGCTCCACAGGCCGATGTAGGGCGGGTTGGGCGCCTGCGCCTGGAGGCCCGCCAGCTTCTCGATGGCCTGCACGACGCTCGCCTTGCGCCGCGCCAGCAGCATCTGCCGCGCCAGCGTGGCCCGGTTCAGCGCGCGACGGCTCAGCACCGCGGCCATGGGCGGGTCGTCAGAATTTTTCGTGCGGCGCCAGGTAGCGCCACTGGCCCACCGGCAGGTTGCCCAGCATCACCTTGCCGATGCGCACGCGCTTCAGCCCCACCACCTTGAGGCCGACCAGCTCGCACATGCGGCGGATCTGGCGTTTCTTGCCTTCGGTGAGCACGAAGCGCAGTTGCTCGGGGTTCTGCCACTCGACGCGCGCCGGCTTGAGCGCCTGGCCGTCCAGGCTCAGGCCGTGCCGCAGCCGGGCCAGCATGGCGGGCGGAAACACCGCCTGCACGTTGGTGGTGACCGGGTCGTCGTCGTCCAGGCGCACCAGCTGGCCGGTGGGCGCGGGCTGGTCCAGGCCGTGGTAGGCCACGCGCACGAGGTATTCCTTGTCCATCGTCGAGTCTTCGCCGATGAGCTGGCGCGCGATGCGGCCGTCCTGCGTCATCACGAGCAGGCCGGTGGAGTCGATGTCCAGCCGCCCGCACGGCGCCAGGCCGCGCAGCTGCTGCGGGCCGAAGAAGAAGCGCGCGTTGTCTTCCGACCAGCGGTTCTGCGGCGTGAACAGCGTGACCGCCGGCTCGTGGCCGTCCTCGGCCTGCCCGCTCACGTAGCCGATGGGCTTGTTGATGAGGATCGTGACCTGGTTCGCCTGCTGCCCCTTGGCGGCCTTGTCGACCTCGATGCGGTCGTTGGGCGTGACCTTCACGCCCATCTCGGCGGGCTTGCCGTTGACGCGCACCCAGCCCTGCGCGATCCAGTCGTCCGCCTCGCGGCGCGAGCACAGGCCGAGTTCGGCCATGCGTTTGTTGAGGCGGATCGGGGCGGGAGCGGTGTCGGTCATGGGAGCAATGGTTGCGGCTGGCGGGTGGCGATGCACAGCCCGCGGGACGGGGCGTCCCGTGACATTTTCGCCGATGGCGGGCGCCGCGCCATGCCCGGGGCCGATGTGTCGCAATGCGTGGCGATAATGCGCGCCAATCGGCACGCCGCCGGCACCCCTACTGCATGACCCACCTCCTGATCCTCAGTGTGAGCGCCGGCAACGGCCATGTGCGCGCCGCCCAGGCGCTCGAAGCCACCCTCGCCCAGTCGTTCGCACCGCACACCGCGGTGCACGTCGACGCCATGGCCCATGTGCCGGCGGGCTTTCGCAAGGTGTACACCGACTGGTACCTGCAGCTGGTGAACCGCGCGCCCGAGCTGTGGTCGTACCTGCACCAGCGCACCGACGTCACGCCGCACCACGCGCCCTCGCAGCGGCTGCGCCGCGGCATCGAGCGCCTGAGCACCGGGGCGCTGGTGCGCGAGATCCGCCGCGCCAAGCCCGACGCCGTGATCTGCACCCACTTCCTGCCGGCCGAGCTGCTGATGCGCGAGCGCAACCGGGGCCGCATCGAATGCCCCGTGTGGCTGCAGATCACCGACTACGACCTGCACAACATGTGGCTGGTGCCGGGCATGACGGGCTACCTCGCGGCCACGGAAGAAGTCGCCTTCCGGCTGCGCGCGCGTGGCATTCCCCCCGAGCGCGTGCATGTCACGGGCATTCCGGTGATGCCGGCCTTTTCCGAGCCCGATGCGCCCGAACTCGCGCACGCGGCCTGCGTGAGTGCGCTGGGCCTGGACCCCACACGGCCGGTGCTGCTGATGGCGTCGGGCGGTGCCGGTGTGGGCGATCTGCCCAGCATGGTCGAGCGCGTGCTCGCGCTCGGCGGCGACACGCCGTTCCAGGTGATCGCCGTGGCCGGCCGCAACGCCGAGGCCCACGCACGGCTGGAAGCGCTGTCGCAGCGCCATCCGGGCCGCGTGGTGGCCGTCGGCTTCACGAACGAGATGCACAAGATGATGGCCGCGGCCGACCTGGTCGTGACCAAGCCCGGCGGCCTCACGGTGTCGGAGTGCCTGGCGCTGGGCAAGCCGATGCTGCTGATCTCGCCGATTCCGGGGCAGGAAGAGCACAACGCCGGTTTCCTCATGGAAGAAAGCGCCGCCTGGCTGGCCTACGACGCCATCGGCCTGGACTACAAGGTGGCGCGCCTCATGGCCGACCCCGCCAAGCTCGCGGCCATGGCCGCGCGCAGCCGCGCGCTGGGCAAGCCGCAGGCCGCGCGCGCGGTGCTGCAGCGCGTGCTGGGCCTCGGCGCATGAGCGGCGCAGCCGTGGAGCCGCGGCCCGGCATCGGCCGCACGCTGGTCTACCTCGCGTGGGTCGTGACGATGGCGTTCTTCTTCGCCAACGCCGAGATCCAGATCGAAGGCGGCGCTGGCTGGGCCACCTCGCTGCCCACGTGGCGCATCGAGAACAACATCTGGCTCGACCTGTTCTGGGGCGGGCGCGCGATGACGGGGTACCACGCCTGGGTGTTCACCTTCATGATGCTGGTGTTCTTCTCGCCGCTGGCCTTCCAGGGGCGCTGGACGCTGCGCGACTGGGGGCTGGCGCTCGCGGGGCTGATCGTGTTCTGGGTCTGCGAAGACTTCCTGTGGTTCCTCATCAACCCGGCCTTCGGCTTCGAGAACTTCAACCCTGTGAAGGCCTTCTGGCACAAGCACTGGCTGTGGGGCGCGCCGGTCGACTACTGGGGCGGGCTCGCGGTGGCGCTGCTGATCCTGGTGCGTCGCCACTGGCCGCGCCGCGCACGATGACCCAAAAAGCCGCCGACCTGCGCCCCGACCACTGGGCTGATCCGCTCGACGCCCTGCAGGTCGAGAACCTGCACCGCGTCACGCCCACGCTGTACCGCAGCGCGCAGCCGCGGCGCGCCAACGTGGCGGCGCTGCAGTCGCTGGGCATCCGCACCGTCGTGAGCCTGCGTTCCTTCAACGACGACCGGAAGGTGTTTGCGGGCAGCGGCATCCGGCTGGTGCGCGTGCCGATCAACACCTGGTCGATCGACGACGCCAAGGTGCTGCGCGCGCTGGTCGCGATGCGCGAGGCCGAAAAGCAGGGGCCGGTGCTCATCCACTGCATGCACGGCGCCGACCGCACGGGCGTGGTGGCGGCCGTCTACCGCATGGCCGTGCAGGACTGGGACAAGGACAGCGCGCGCCAGGAGATGCTGCGCGGCGGCTATGGGTACCACACGCTGTGGCGCAACATCCCGCGCTACATCGAGCGGCTCGATCCGCTGCGGATGCACCATGCGCTGGCCCATGCCCCGGTGATCCCCATGGTGTCTTGAAGGCGCCAGCAGGCGCGCGCACCCGCTCCTATACTGGCCGCCCCGTGGCCGATGGCCATCTCCGAACGACCTTTCACAGGGGCTTTCCCATGGCACTCCAACTGCGCTCCCTCGTCCGTTCCAACGGCGAACTCGAACTCTCCCTGCACGACGACCCGGTGCCCGAACCGCAGGCCCACGAGGTGGTGATCCGCGTCGAGGCCTCGCCGATGAACCCGTCGGACCTGGGCCTGCTCTTCGGCGCCGCCGACATGAGCACCGCCGTGGCCTCCGGCACCGCCGATCGCCCCGTCGTCACCGCCACGGTGCCTGAACGCGCGCGCGCCTCGATGGCGGCGCGGCTCGACCAGTCGATGCCGGTGGGCAACGAGGGTGCGGGCGTGGTGGTCAAGGCCGGTTCGTCGCCGGCTGCGCAGGCGCTGCTGGGCAAGACCGTGGCGGCCATCGGCGGCGCGATGTACTCGCAGTACCGCGCGGTGCCCGTGGCGATGTGCCTCGAGCTGCCGGCGGGCACCACGCCGGCCGAGGGCGCATCGTGCTTCGTGAACCCGCTGACCTCGCTGGGCATGGTCGAGACCATGAAGCGCGAAGGCCACAAGGCGCTGGTGCACACCGCAGCCGCCTCCAACCTGGGCCAGATGCTCAACAAGATCTGCCAGAAGGACGGCATCGACCTCGTCAACATCGTGCGCAAGCCCGAGCAGGAAGCGCTGCTGCGCGGCATCGGCGCGAAGTACGTCTGCAACGCCAGCTCGCCGGACTTCCTCGAACAGCTGACCGACGCGCTGGTCGCCACCGGCGCCACGCTGGCCTTCGACGCCACGGGCGGCGGCAAGCTGGCCGGCCAGATCCTCGGCTGCATGGAAGCGGCGCTGAACCGCACGGCCAAGGAATACAGCCGCTACGGCTCGACCACGCACAAGCAGGTCTACATCTACGGCGGCCTGGACCGCAGCCCGACCGAGTTCGTGCGCAACTTCGGCATGGCCTGGGGCATGGGCGGCTGGCTGCTGTTCCCGTTCCTGCAGAAGCTGGGCGATGAAGGCACGCAGCGGCTGCGTTCGCGCGTGATCGCGGAACTGAAGACGACGTTTGCCAGCCACTACACGCGGGAGGTGTCGCTGGTCGAGGCGCTGCAACTCGACGCGATCGGGGTGTATGGGAAGCAGGCGACGGGGGAGAAATTCCTGCTGAATCCGAACAAGGGGCTGGCGGGCTGACACCTGCCTGGGCGCAAGACCAGCGGCCCGGCCCGCAACCCGGCGTTCGACTCGATTCAGCCGGCGCGGCCCCTCACCTCGGCCGCGAATTGCGGCTGCGGGGCCCCTGCCATGCGTCGGGGTCTTGCGCGAAGCTTTGAACAATCATCGTCGACAGCTCTTTTTGCACCGCGCGCAAGTCGACCGTCGATTCTTTCAGCAGCGCCTGCAGCATCACGCCACGCAGCGCCCCCAGCACGATGACGGCCGCCGTGGCGGGATCGACGCCCTTTCGCATTTCGCCTGCAGCGATGGCGGCCCGGAAGTGCAACGCCAG
Organism: Variovorax sp. FW305-3-2-15-B-LB1; assembly: GCF_058787635.1. Lineage (NCBI taxonomy): Bacteria > Pseudomonadati > Pseudomonadota > Betaproteobacteria > Burkholderiales > Comamonadaceae > Variovorax > Variovorax sp. FW305-3-2-15-B-LB1. The sequence goes on from NZ_JBYSZY010000033.1 coordinate 15,233, forward strand.
AAAGTCGATCACGCTCTGGTTGTAGCGCCCCAGGCTTTCGCCGGTTTCGGAATCGTCGGTGGTGGCCTCGGCCATCAGCACCAGCAAGGCGCGGGTGTTGGTCCATCCGCCATCGGCGCGCCCCAGGTACACGTCCACGAAGGAAAGCAACGATGCCATGCCCTCGTCAGCCGGAGGGCTGCGCTCGAGCTCGTGCATGAAGTTCTGGTTGATGTAGGCAGCCAGCGCACGCAGCAGCGCAGGCTTGCTTCCGAAATGATGCGCCGCCAGGCCCCGGCTGTAGCCGGCCGCCTCGCCCACTTCGGCCAGCGTCATCCCGACCCACCCCTTGCGCGACACGATCTCGCGGGCCGCTTCCAGCAGGCGTGCCTCAGCGGCTGCGCGGCGCTCCATCTGCGTTCGGCGAGGGAGCGTGGTGTTCGGCGATTTGGCGGCAGTCCTCATGGGCCCGAAGTCTAACGACGCGATGCGGCATCCTTCACCACGCCGGCGCTGAGCAGCCGATCGATCCGGTCGCCGGCATAGCCCAGTTCCCCGAGGATCTCGTTCGAGTGCTGCCCGAGCAGCGGCGCACCGCTGCGGATCTGCGCCGGCGTGGCGCCGAACAGTGTGGCCGGCCGCGTGGTCCGCAGGGCGCCTTCCGAGGGATGGTCCATCGGCTGGAACATGCCGACCGCTTTCAGGTGCGGGTGCTCGGGCAGGTCGTCGATGCGCCAGATCTGCGTGGCGGGAATGTCGAGTTCTTCGCAGATCGCGACCCACTCGGCGGTGCTGCGCGTCGGTGTCAGGCTGTGGAGCTCGCGATAGAGCTCGCGAACGCTCGCGTTGAGCTTGTGCCGGTCCGACAGGTCGTAGGCACCCGCCAGGTCTTCCCGTCCCACGCGGCGGAACAGCGCGAGCCACTGCTGCGGGCTGTACGGCAGCATGGCGATGTAGCCGTCCGACGTCGGTGCCGGCTTGCGCCCGCCGCTCACCACGCGCCCATAGCCCGCGGGTGCGGTCGGTGGATCGAAGGCGAGCCCGCCCATGTGCTCCACCATGGTGAACTCGACCATCGTCTCGAGCATGGGCACTTCGACGTACTGGCCGGTTCCGGTGCGCTCGCGATGGAACAGCGCCGCAAGCACCGCATTGACGACCACGATGCCGGTGGTCTTGTCGGCCATCAGCGTGGGCACGTAGTCGGCCGTTCCCGTGGACTGCCACATCAGCCCCGCGACACCGCTGGCGGCCTGAATGATGTCGTCGAACGCCGGCTTGGCACGGTCCGGGCCGTCCTGGCCGAAGCCGGTGGCCGCGCAGTAGACGATGTCGGGGCGTACCGCCCGCAGCGCGTCGTAGCCCAGGCCCAGGCGTTCGATGGCGGGAACGCGCATGTTGTGCACGAAGACATCGGCGTCCGCGGCGAGTTCGAGCAGGATCTTCCGGCCTTCGGCGCTCTTGAGGTCGACCGCCAGGGAGCGCTTGTTGCGATTGATGGCCAGGAAGATCGAACTCATGCCGGCGTGGCGCGACACACCGTTGGCGCGCATCAGATCGCCTTCGATCGGCTCGACCTTGATGACGTCGGCGCCATAGTCGCCCAGGATCTGCGTGGCAACGGGTCCGAGCACGACCGAGGTCAGGTCGAGCACGCGAACGCCCTTGAGCGGTCCGCTCGCCGCTGGTGTCGTGGGGGGCCGTTTTTCCATGAAGGTTCTCTGCTGATGTGGTGAAGGTCATCCTATCAACTTGCTTGTCGATCAACAAGTAACTTCATAGAATCCGGCCTCCACCACAGGAGACACGTTCATGAACCCTTTGTCGAAGATGCTGCGCGCCGCGGCGTTCACGGCCGCGCTGGCATCCGCCGCGGCACCGTTCGCGCAGGCCCAGCCACAACAGGCCGCCGCGACCTATCCGTCCAAGCCGATCCATTTCGTCGTGCCTTTTCCGCCCGGCTCCGGCACCGACGTCGGCGCACGCTTCTTCGCACGAAAGCTGGGCGAGCTGGCAGGACAGCCGGTGATCGTCGAGAACCGCGCGGGCGCCAACGGCTTCATCGCCGTGAAGGCCGTGACCTCCGCGCCTGCCGACGGCTACACCCTGCTGATGGGCAGCAACTCGACGCTGGCCACCAACGTGGCGCTGTTCAAGCAACTGCCGTACGACCCGGTGAAGGACCTGGCCCCGGTCTCGACGCTCATGCGCTCGCCCATCGTGCTCATCGTGCCGGCCAACTCGCCCTACAAGACACTCAAGGACCTGATCGATGCGGCGCGCGCCAAGCCCGGGCAGCGCACCTATGCATCGGGGTCGGCCGCCTACCAGCTCATGGGCGAACTGTTCGCCGACAAGGCCGGCATCCAGCTGCTCAACGTGCCCTACAAGGGCGCGCCCGATGCAGTCAACGCCACGCTCTCCGGGCAGACCGATCTGGGCTTTTCCGACATCACCGCCACCATGGAGTTGTTGCGCGGCGGCAAGATCCGCGCACTCGCCATTGCGGCCGACCAGCGCCTTGCCGGCCTGCCCGATGTGCCCACCGCGCAGGAACAGGGCATCGGTGGCTTCAGCGCCGACACGTGGACGGGCGTCGCCGTGGCGGCCAACACGCCGAAGCCGGTGGTCGACAAGCTGTCGGACATGTTCGTGAAGATCCTCGCCATGCCCGAGACGCGAGAGTTCTACGCCAAGCAGAACGTGATCACGATGAAAGGCGGCCAGGACGAGCTGCGCGACTTCCAGCGCGAACAGATCGCCGTCTGGAAGCGCATCGCGGCAGCCGCAAAGATTGAACTCCAATGACCGATTCGCCCTCCATTTCCCAAAGCCGCGACGCCCATGTCGTCACGCTGACCCTGCGGCGCGGCCCTCACAACTTTGTCGATGCCGGCACGATGCGCGACCTGGCCGACCGCCTGGCCGCACTCGACGACGATGCAGGCTGCCGCGCCATCGTGCTCGCGGCCGAAGGCACGTCGTTCTGTGCCGGCGCCGACTTCTCGGGCGTTCCCTCGGGCGGCCAGGCCGTCGACCCCGCCGACTTCTACACCCATGCCATGCGGCTCTTCGAGGCTCGAAAGCCGTTGGTCGCAGCGGTGCAAGGCGCGGCGGTGGGCGCAGGCGTCGGGCTTGCGCTGGTGGCCGACTTTCGCGTGAGCTGTGCGCAGGCGCGGTTCAGCGTCAACTTCAACCGGCTGGGCTTTCACCCCGGCTTCGGTCTGAGCCACACATTGCCTCGCCTGATCGGCATGCAGCGGGCCTCGATGTTGTTCTACACGGGCCGCCGCATCGACGGCACCGAAGCGCTGGCCATCGGCCTGGTCGACGAGCTGGTGACGGCCGACGAGGTGCTGGCCCGCGCCCAGGCGCTCGCCCAGGAGATCGCCGGGTCGGCGCCGCTCGCGGTCCAGAGCACGCGCGCCACCTTGCGCGCCGGCTGCGCGCAGGACGTGCGCGCAATCAACCAACGGGAGCTGGCCGAGCAACAGGTGCAATTCCTGAGCGAAGACTTCCGTGAAGGCGTCAAGGCCATGGCCGAACGCCGCACGCCGCGCTTCACCGGTCGCTGAGCGGCCACTCGATCAGCTTTGCACAGACAACGACGGAGTACCTGAATGAATTTCGAACTCGACCCCGAACACCAGACGCTCAAGGAGCTTGTCGCCAGCTTCGTGCGCGAAGACCTGCTGCCGCTGGAACCGGCCCTGCTGAAACGGGAGGCCGCCGGTGAACCCTGGGAGCTCTCGGCCGATGAGCACGCGCGGCTGGACACCGTGTCGAAGGCCCGCGGCCTGTGGGGCCTCGATGCGCCCGCCGAAATGGAGGGCCTCGACCTCCCGGTGGTGGCGATGGTCGGGGTGAACGAAGAATTCGGAAAGACCATCACGCCCTACGAGCTGCCCCCCGACTCGCCCAATCTGCGGATGCTGCTGACCGCCGCCAACGACGCGCAGCGCGCCGCCTACCTGGCCCCTTACGCACGCGGAGAGACGGTTTCGGCCATCGCCATTTCGGAGCCCGGCGCGGGCGCCGACCCTTCGGCCATGTCGACGCGCGCCGTGCGCGACGGCGACGACTGGGTTCTCAATGGCCGCAAGATCTGGATCAGCCGCGCCGCGCGCGCGGACTGGACCATCGTCATGGCCGTCACGGACAAGACCAAGCCGGGCCGTCCGGGCATCTCGGCGTTCATCGTCGATCGCCAGACCCCGGGCTTTCGCGTCGAGCGTCGCATCCCCATGATCGGCGGCGTCTCGACCTACGAGGTGCTGCTCGAAGACTGTCGCGTGCCGCATGCACGCCTGCTCGGCCAGGAAGGCCAGGGGTTCGCGCCGATGCAGGCGCGCCTGTCGAGCCGGCGCCTGCAGATGGCCGCGTGGTGCGTCGGCCGCGCCCAGCGCGCGCTCGACATGATGTGCGAGTACGCACCGCAGCGCAGCACCTTCGGCGCCTCGCTCGCCGAACGCCAGACGGTGCAATGGTGGATTGCCGACGCGGCCACGCGCATTCACGCCTGTCGACTCATGACCTACGAAGCAGCCGCGCGCATCGATCGTGGCGACGAGGCGCGCAGCCAGGTCTCCATGGTCAAGGTGTTCGCCACCGAGATGGCGGGGAAAGTGATCGACCACGCGATGCAGATGTTCGGCGCCATGGGCATGACCAAGGAAATGCCACTGCATCAGATGGCCAACGAAGCGCGCCTGATGCGGATCTACGAAGGTCCGAGCGAAGTGCACCGCTGGGTGGTTGCACGCGAGCTGCTCGGCCTGAAGCGCTGACGGGAGGCCGGCACTCGCCGGCCATGCCTAGACGACGAGTCGGTACCCCACCGCCGTCTCCGTCAACAGATGCTTCGGCTGCGCCGGATCGGCCTCCAGCTTCTGCCGCAGATGCCCCATGTAGATGCGCAGGTAGTGGCTCTGGTCCGTGTGCGACGGGCCCCACACCTCGCGCAGCAGCTGCCGCTGCGTCAGCACGCGGCCGGCGTTGGCCACCAGCACGGAGAGCAGGCGGTACTCGGTCGGCGTGAGGTGCACCTCGGCGCCTGCACGGCGCACGATGCGTGCGGCGCGGTCCAGTTCGATCTCGCCGAAGCGGAACACGGCCTCGGCGGCCGGCTCGTCGCCGTTGCCGCCCGCGGCGCGTGGCCGGCGCAGGTTGGCGCGCACGCGGGCGAGCAGTTCGCCGGTGCCGAAGGGCTTGGTGAGGTAGTCGTCGGCGCCGGCGTCGAGCGCGGCGATCTTGTCGGCTTCGTCGGTGCGGGCCGAGAGCACGATGATCGGCACCTGCGACCAGCCGCGCACATCGCGGATCAGCGACACGCCGTCACCGTCGGGCAGGCCCAGGTCGAGCACCAGCAGGTCGGGTTGCCGCGTGCCGGCTGCCGCCAGGCCGTCGCGCAGGGTGCCGGCCTCGTGCACCTGCCAGCCTTCGGCCTCGAGCGCGCCGCGCACGAAGCGGCGGATCTGCGGCTCGTCTTCGATCACGATGGCGGTGGGGGATGGCATGACGGGTTTCAGAGCTGGGCTTCAGCGGGTTCGGGTGGCTCGCGGCGCGGCAAGGTGACGGTGAATTCTGCACCGCCGTCGCGCGCATTCGCCGCGCTGATCTCGCCGCCGTGCGCGCTCACCACGGCGCGGCAGATGGCCAGGCCGAGGCCGACGCCGGGCGTGGCGGATTCGGCCTCGCCGCGCGTGAACTTGTCGAACAGGGTCTGCTCGCGGCCGTGCAGCGCGGCGGGCAGGCCGGGGCCGTGATCGCGCACGGTGAGCACCAGCGTGCCGGCCTCCGCGCGCGCACCCACCTCGATGGGTGCGGCGCCGTACTTGGCGGCGTTCTCCAGCAGGTTGACGAGCACGCGCTCGATGAGCACGGCGTCGAACTCGACCAGCGGCAGCTCGGGGTCCCACGCGGTCTGCACGGTCATGCCGCGCAGCGCGGGGCGGGCGGCGCGGATGGCGGCGCCCACCACCTCTTCGACCGACTGCCAGTCGCGCCGCAGGTTGACCGCGCCGCCGGCCACGCCGCTTTCGAGGCGCGCCATGTCGAGCAGGTTGCTGACCAGCGCATGCAGCGCATGGGCCTGCGCGACGATGGCGCGCGCGGCCTCGCCGTGTTCTTCCGGCGGCAGGGTCTGCAGCGACTCGGCCAGCGCGATGAGCGCGGTGAGCGGCGTGCGCACGTCGTGCGAAATGGCGCCGAGCAGCGCGTTGCGCAGGCGCTCCGATTCCATCTCGACCACGGCGCGCTGCGCGACTTCGACGTAGTGCACGCGCTCCAGCGCGATGGCTATCTGGCGCGCGAGCGTGTCCAGCTGCTGCGCCTGCTCGGGAATCAGCAGCCAGCGCGGGCGGGCCGGGCACAGCGCGAGCACGCCGCGCACGCGCATGGGCGCGCGCAGCGGCACGTAGTGCCAGGGCTGGGCGGCGAGTGTGGCGGTGGCGAGGCCGGCGGGCTGGCCGTGGCGGAAGGCCCAGTCGGCCACCTGCGCGTCGAAGCCGGGCGGCGGGTCGGCGGGGGGCACGAGCTGGTCGGCCGCGTCGGTGACCAGCACGCGCGCATGGCCGCCGAAATGGGCCTGCACGGCGGCAGCGCCGAGCGCGACGACCTGGGTGCTTTCGAGCGCGGCCGAGAGTTCGCGCGTGAGCTCGAACAGCGAACGCGCGCGGCGCTCGCGGCTGGTCGACACGCCGGCCGCGAAGCGCAGCCCGGCCGTGAGCTGGCCCACCAGCAGGCCCACGCCGAGCATCACGGCAAAGGTCAGCAGGTACTGCACGTCGCTGACCGCGAAGGACAGGCGCGGCGCGACGAAGAAGTAGTCGAAGGCCGCCACGTTGAGCATCGCGGCCAGCGCCGAAGGCCCGCGCCCGAAGCGCATCGCCACGCCCACCACGCCGAGCAGGAACAGCATGACGATGTTGGACAGCTCCAGCACGCCCGTCAGCGGCGTGCACAACAGCGTGAGCGCGATGCTGGTGGCCGCGGCCCAGGCGTAGCCGGGCCAGCGCGACTGCGCGCGCTCATCGTCGTCGTCGGCCTGCGTGGCGACCAGCGTCGCCTGCGACAGGCGGCGCGCGCTGTCGGCGCGGCCCACTTCGAGGATGTCGAGCGCTGGCGCCCGCTGCGCCAGCGCGCGCGCCAGCGGCACCGCGGACGCACCCCACCAGCGCCGCCAGCCGCGCACGGGCTCCGCGCGCCCGATGACCAGCGTCGCGCAGTTCAGGCGCCGCGCCTGCTCGGACAGTTGTTCGGCCACGTCGGCGCCGGTGAGCACCGCCGTGGCCGCACCCAGTTCCTCGGCCAGCTTGAGCACGGCGAGGATGCGATCACGCTGCGCGGCATCCAGGCGCTGCAGCCGCGGCGTCTCGACGTACGCGGCATGCCAGCGCACGTTGAGCTGGCCCGCAAGCCGCGCGGCCGTGCGCACCGTCTGCGCCGCGCCCTCGTGCGGGCCGACACAGGCCAGGATCGCGCCCGAGGTGTTCCAGGCCTGCAGCGCGGCGCCGCCCTGCCCGTTGCCGCCGGGGCCCGACTGTTCGACACGCCAGCCGCGCACGTCGTCTTCGACGTGCTCGGCGGTGCGGCGCAGGGCGATCTCGCGCAGCGCGATCAGGTTGCCCTTGCGAAAGAAGTTCTGTGCGGCGCGCTCGGCCTGTTGCGGCAGGTAGACCTTGCCGGCCGCGAGCCGCGCCGTGAGTTCGTCGGGCGTGACGTCGACCAGCACCACCTCGTCGGCCTCGTCGAGCACGGTGTCGGGCACGGTCTCGTGCACGCGCACGCCGGTGATGGCGCCGACGGTGCCGTTGAGGCTCTCCAGGTGCTGCACGTTGAGTGCCGACCACACCTCGATGCCGGCGGCCAGCAGCTCCTGCACGTCCTGCCAGCGCTTGGCGTGGCGCGAGCCGGGTGCGTTGGTGTGGGCCAGTTCGTCGACCAGCAGCACGGCGGGCTTGCGCGCCAGGGCGGCATCGAGGTCGAACTCCGCGAGCGTGCGGCCCCGGTAGGGCACCTCGCGCAGCGGCAGCGTGTCGAGCCCCGCGAGCAGCGCGGCGGTCTCGCTGCGGCCGTGGGTTTCGACCACGCCGATGAGCACGTCGCGCCCGGCCTCGCGCTCGCGCCGGGCGGCGCTGAGCATGGCCCAGGTCTTGCCCACGCCCGCGCTGGCACCGAAGTAGATGCGCAGCTTGCCGCGCAGCGCGCGCGCCTCGTCGCTGCGCAGTTGCGCGAGCAGGGCGTCGGGGTCGGGGCGGGTCTCGGACATGGGGGCTCAGAAGGTGTGAATGAATCCGCCGTGTCCGAGCAGCACGCGCAGGCGCGCGCCATCAAGGCGCAACGCGCAGCCGTAGCTTGGGCTACGGCGAGCATTTGCAACGCCGAGGGCGCGTGTCTGTGCGGGATGAGCGGGCATGGCGGGTTCGTTCACACCTTCTCAAGATTAGCGCATTGGCGGTCCGTTCTTGCGCCGCCGTGAGTGTCGGCGCGCGGTGCGCGACAGCACCCACCAGGCGAAGCCCAGCGGCACGAACAGCGCCGCCATGGCCAGCAGCGCGTGCAGCAGGTCAGTGACCATGGCGCAGGCCGCAGCGCGCGAGGTGATCGCGCCAGCTCATGAGCCGGCCGATCTCACCCGAAGGCACGCACTCGATGAGGCAGTGCAGCACCTCGGCATAGCGCGCGGTCGGAAAGCGGATCATCAGGCGCACGCAGGGCGCGTCGCTCTCCTGCGAGCTGCAGGCATGCAGCAACGGCTCGCAGCGCACCACGCCGGCCTCGGCGCAGGCAGCGATGCTGCGGCGCACGCGCAGCGCGTCGGCGCAGCAGACGGTGACGTCGAGCACATGGAACTGCGTCGTGCGCGGCGCGATCGGACTTCGCACGACGGCGACAGGATGTTCACGGTAGGCGGCATAGGCCATGGTTGTCTTTCTCCTCAACGCACCGTCGAAGAAGCATTGAGCGCCAGGTTCAGCGCCAGCACGTTGACGCGCGATTCGCCCAGCACGCCCCACAACGGCGACTGGGTGTTCTTCGCGATCAACGCGTTCACCTGATCGATCGGCACGCCGCGTTCGCGTGCCACGCGGGCGGCCTGATAGTGCGCGGCGGCAGGGCTGATGTCGGGGTCGAGCCCGCTGGCCGAGGCCGTGACGAGGTCCACCGGCACCGGCGCGGTGTTGCCCGGGTCGGCCGCGCGCAGTGCCTCGACGCGCGCCTTCACCGCATCGGCCAGCGCGGGGTTCAGCGGGCCCTGGTTGGAGCCGCCCGAAGCACTGGCGTTGTAGGGCTGCGGCGCGGTGGCCGACGGGCGGCCCCAGAAGTGCTTCGGGTCGCTGAAGTTCTGGCCGATGAGCGCGGAGCCGACGGGCTTGCCATCGCGCATCACCAGGCTGCCCGCCGCCTGCGCGGGGAACAGCGCCTGCGCGGCGCCGGTGACGGCCGCCGGGTAGAGCAGGCCGGTGAATGCGCTCAGCAATGCGAAGAGCACGAGCGCGGGGCGGACGATGCCGCCGTTGTTGTTTTTCATGATGAAGAACTCCTCAGACCAGATGGACTGCAACCAGCAGCCAGTCGATCAACTTGATGCCGATGAAAGGAACGAGCAAACCGCCCAGGCCGTAGATGGCGAGGTTGCGGCGCAGCAGCGCAGCGGCGCCCACCGGCCGGTAGCGCACGCCCTTGAGCGCCAGCGGAATCAGGAACACGATGACGAGCGCGTTGAAGATCACCGCCGACAAAATGGCCGACGACGGGCTGGCCAGGCGCATCACGTTGAGCGCGCCCAGCTGCGGGTAGGTCGACACGAAGATCGCCGGAATGATCGCGAAGTACTTCGCCACGTCGTTCGCGATCGAGAAGGTGGTGAGCGAGCCGCGCGTCATCAAGAGCGCCTTGCCGGTCTCCACCACCTCGAGCAGCTTGGTCGGGTTCGAGTCGAGGTCGACCATGTTGCCGGCCTCCTTCGCGGCCTGCGTGCCGCTGCCCATGGCCACGGCCACGTCGGCCTGCGCGAGCGCGGGGGCGTCGTTGGTGCCGTCGCCGGTCATCGCGACCAGCCGGCCTTCGGCCTGGTACTTGCGGATGAGCGCGAGCTTGTCCTCGGGCGTGGCCTCGGCCAGGAAGTCGTCCACGCCGGCCTCGGCCGCGATGGCGGCGGCCGTGAGCTTGTTGTCGCCCGTGATCATCACGGTCTTGATGCCCATGCGGCGCAACTCGGCAAAGCGGTCGCGGATGCCGGTCTTGACGATGTCCTTGAGCTCGACCACGCCGAGCACGCGGTTGCCTTCGGCCACGGCCAGCGGCGTGCTGCCGCGGCGTGCCGTTTCTTCGGCGGCGCGCAGCATCTCGGCCGGCATGGTGCCGCCGAACGATTCGACATGGCGGCGCACCGCATCGACCGCGCCCTTGCGCAGCACGATGGCATCGGTGTCCAGGCTGTTGGGCGCGGCCGGCAGGTCGACGCCGCTCATGCGGGTCTGTGCGGTGAAGGGCACATAGCGCAGCACGTCGACAGAGGCGGCCTCCAGGCCGTCGCGGCGCGCCAGCTCGACGATGCTGCGGCCTTCGGGCGTTTCGTCGGCTAGCGAGGCCAGCATGGCGGCGCGTGCGAGGCGGCCCTTGGGCACGCCGGGCGCGGGCAGGAAGGCGCTGGCCTGGCGGTTGCCGTGCGTGATGGTGCCGGTCTTGTCCAGCAGCAGCACGTCGACGTCGCCGGCGGCTTCCACCGCGCGGCCCGAGGTGGCGATCACGTTGGCCTGCATCATGCGGCTCATGCCGGCCACGCCCACGGCCGAGAGCAGGCCGCCGATGGTGGTCGGGATCAGGCACACGAGCAGCGCGACCAGCGCGGTGAGCGACACCACGGTGCCCGCACCCGCGGCCTCGACGCTGAACACCGAGAACGGCAGCAGCGTGACGGTGACCATGAGGAACACGATGGTGAGCGCCACCAGCAGGATGGTCAGCGCGATCTCGTTCGGCGTCTTGTGGCGCTTGGCCGCCTCGACCATGCCGATCATGCGGTCCAGGAACGACTCGCCGGGGTTCACCGAGATGCGCACCACCAGCCAGTCGGACAGCACGCGCGTACCGCCGGTGACGGCCGAGAAGTCGCCGCCCGACTCGCGCACCACGGGCGCCGATTCGCCGGTGATGGCGCTTTCGTCGACCGAGGCCACGCCTTCGATCACTTCGCCATCGAGCGGGATCACGTCGCCGGCTTCGACCAGCACGACGTCGCCCTTGCGCAGGTTGGGCGCCTGCTCGGGCAGCCACGGCGCGCCGTGGTGCGGCTGTTGCTGGTCCTTCAGCTTCTTGGCCCAGGTGTCCTTGCGCAGGCCGCGCAGCGAGGCCGCCTGCGCCTTGCTGCGGCCTTCGGCCAGCGCTTCGGCGAAGTTGGCGAACAGCACGGTGAACCACAGCCACACGGTCACGGCCAGCACGAAGGCGGGCTGCATGCCGGTGTCGCCCGGAAAGCTCAGCGCATGCACCCACAGCAGCGTCGTGAGGATGCTCCCGATGTAGACGATGAACATCACCGGGTTGCGCCACTGGGTGCGCGGGTTCAGCTTGGCGAAGGCGCCCCACAGCGCGGGCTTGACCAGTGCTGCGTCGAACAGCGAGAGAGAGGTTTTGGTTTTGACAGTCATGGTGCGCTCCTTCTTATTTCCAGAGCACGAGGTGTTCGACGATCGGCCCGAGGGCCAGTGCCGGCACGTAGTTGAGCAGGCCGACCAGCAGCACGGTGCCGATCAGCAGGAAGACGAACAGCGGGCCGTGCGTGGGCAGCGTGCCGCTGGTGACGGGCAGGCGCTTCTTGGCGGCCAGCGCGCCGGCAATGGCGAGCACCGGCACGATCATCGCGAAGCGACCGAGCCACATCGCCAGGCCGAGCAGGCCGTTGTAGAACGGTGTGTTGGCCGACAGGCCCGCGAAGGCACTGCCGTTGTTGTTGGCGGCCGAGGTCAGCGCATACAACACCTCGGAGAAGCCGTGCGCGCCGGGGTTGGCGATGCCGACCTTGCCCGCACCCGCGCTCACCGCCAGCGCCGTGCCCGCCAGCACCAACACGGGCGTGACCAGGATGGCGATGGAGATCAGCTTCATCTCGCGCACCTCGATCTTCTTGCCGAGGTACTCGGGCGTGCGACCGATCATCAGGCCTGCGATGAACACCGCGAGCATGGCGAACACCAGCATGCCGTACAGGCCGCTGCCGACGCCACCGAAGACGACCTCGCCCAGCTGCATCAGCACCATGGGGACCATGCCGCCGACGGGCGTGAGCGAGTCGTGCATGGCGTTCACCGCGCCGCACGAGGCGGCGGTGGTCACGGCGGCGAAGAGGGCCGAGGCATCGATGCCGAAGCGCACTTCCTTGCCTTCCATGTTGCCGCCGCTTTGCAGCGCGCTGGCCACCTGGTCCACGCCCAGCGGACCCAGCAGCGGGTTGCCGGCCTGCTCGGCGGGCGTGACGGCCAGCACCGCCACCACGAACAGCACCGTCATCGCCGCGAGCACGGCCCAGCCCTGGCGCAGGTCGCCGACCACGCGGCCGAAGGCGAAGCACAGCGCCGCGGGGATCAGGAAGATCGCCAGCATCTCCAGCAGGTTGCTGAACGCCGACGGGTTCTCGTAGGGGTGCGCCGAGTTGGCGTTGAAGAAGCCGCCGCCGTTGGTGCCGAGCATCTTGATCGCCTCTTGCGAAGCGACCGGGCCCATGGCGAGCGTCTGCGTGGGGGTGGTGGCGTCTTCCATCACGGGCGCGCCCTTGTCGTCCTTCAGCGGCTGGCCGTCGGGGCCGTTCTTCGGTTGCTGGAAGGCCGTGGCTTCCACCGTCTGCACGCTCTTGTAGGCATCGAAGTTCTGGATCACGCCCTGCCCCGCCAGGCACAGCGCGAGCACGAACGAGATCGGCAGCAGCACCCACAGCGTGACGCGCGTCACGTCGGCCCAGAAGTTGCCGACCAGGCCCTTGCCGTCACCGCGGCGCGCGAAGCCGCGCACCAGTGCGAAGGCGACCGCGATGCCGGTGGCGGCGGACAAAAAGTTCTGCACCGCCAGGCCGAGCATCTGCGTGAGATAGCTCATGGTCGACTCGCCGCCGTAGCCCTGCCAGTTGGTGTTGGCGACGAAGCTCACCGCCGTGTTGAAGGCCGAGTCGGGCGACACCGCGCCCATGCCGGCCGGATTGAACGGCAGCCCGCCCTGCAGGCGTTGCAGGGCATAGAGAAAGATCGCGCCGATGGCGTTGAACGCGAGCAGCGCCAGCGCGTAGCGCAGCCAGTGCATCGACTGCTCGGGCTGCGTGCCCGCGAGGCGGTACAGCGGCGCTTCGACGCGCTGCATCCAGCGCGGTACGCGCTCGCCGCACAGCGCGGCCAGCAGCTTGCCCAGCGGCCAGGCCAGCACCAGCAGCGCGCCGAGAAAAAGGGCCAGCAAGACCCAGGCCGAGGTTTCCATGTCAGAACTCCTCGGCGCAGATCAGCGCGAACACCAGGTACGCGAACAGGACCACGGCGACCAGCGCGCCGAAGCCGTACAGGACTTCGAGGCCGATCACGATGCATCCCCCGGCGTGCGCGTTGCATCAACGCCCGCGTGCGGCTTCTGCGGCCCTTCGAGCCGGTTCAGCCCGACGACCATGGCCGCCACCACGACCCACAGCGCCAGCAAGGCGCCCATCCAGACGATGTCCATTCATCACTCCTGCAAACAAGATGAAAGGAGTCTCGGCAGGCGTGCGTAAAACCGGGGGAAAGAGTGAGTGGGGGGCCGTAAAGAAAGCGTAAAAACGCGGGCAACGCAGAGGATGAGGCCCGTCTGGTGCGTCGCGTCGAATGTCTCGGCGAGCTCCAGCAAGGGAGCCGGGGCCATTCAAACAGCCGAGGCTGTTGCCGATGGCGCGGCCCTGTCAGTCCACCTGCCGGGGATACCCGATCTCGGCGATGTCATTTTCGAGCGACGCCATGTCGAGGTCGGGATTGAATCGCCGGACGAGCGCGTCGCTGAGCGGTTGGTGCCGATAGATCGCCTCGACATCGCCCAGGTCGAGGTCGCGTTCGTAGTAGTCAGCCGCGAATTCGACGTACTGCTCGGGCCGGCCGGCGAGGATGCTGAGCAGCTCGGCGGAGCCATCCGGATCCTCCCCCGGCGGAAGCTCGACCGGTCCGCAAGTCCAGCGTTCTTCATGGCTCAGGCGCCAGAGACAGAAGGTGCTGTCGCTGGTCGTGAACGCCGGCTCTTCCAGCAGGTTGGCGCGGAACTCCGCCGGCAGCCGTTCGAAGATTCCGGGCCATGGCGTCCCCGGCCGGAATGCCGGAGCCTCGTGCGCAAGCCCGTGGAGCGCGACGCCAGCCTGGCAGAAGACGGCAAACCAATGATCGCCCGAACCATTGCGCATCGATGCCATCGCCGCCTCATCCGACCACGCGGCGTTGAACGAGTAGTACCGGTACTCCCACTCCGGCGAGAGCATGGCGTCGAGCATTGCAAGAGACTGGGTCAGTCGCTTCAACGTCGGAATGTCTGGAAGCGCCTTCAGGTTTCTCGTCGAGAGGGTCATGCGGGGGCGAAGTTGGTGGGGATGAACGCACATGCTATCTGCCGATCGGGTCGGGTGCATGCCTGGTGCCCGGACGCTACAGCGCACAGATTCACTTCCGCTACACCCCGGACGGAGGTCCTGCCTATGACTTCTACGACCCGGTGGTCATGGACGTGATGCCCTGATTCGAGCGAGCGACAGGCTCAGTGCGCCATCCACCGCCCGTCGTCACGCCGGCTGAGGAAGTAGCCGGCGCGGGCGACGCGCGGGTCGTCGACTGATTTCTCGTTGACGATGTCCATCTCGGCGCGCGCGATCAGCCAGGTGCCGCCCTGCTTGCCGTTGGACCATTGGAAGCGGTGGAAGCGCGCGTCGGAGCCGATGTAGAAGGTGTGCTGCAGCGGCGACGCGCCGTAGTTGCGGAACGCGGTGACGGGAATCTGCTGCGTCTCGCGGGCGCTGCCACAGCCTGCCGCCGCGAGAAGCGCCGCGACCGCCAGGGCCGCGACGCCGCCGCGCGAAAGAACCCGCGCGGTGCCCATGGCCCGGGTCAGCGGCCGAAGCCGCGGTTGTACGAACCCACGGCGGAGTTGTAGTAGCTCACGATGTTCTTGTACGTCGACGGGAACTTGCTGTCCTTGAACGTGCGCCATTGGCCGATCATGTTCAGCAGGCTGCCGTGCAGCGACTCGTAGTTGTAGTTGGGCGCCTTGCCTGCTTCCCCCTTGGCCTTGGCTGCGGCCTTGGCTTCTTCGAGCGCCTTGGAGAGTTCTTCCAGCGAGGCCTGCAACTCGCTGGCCGCCGCATCGACCTTGGCAACGGCGTCCTTGTTCTTCAGGCCGTCGATCTGGTCGAGGCCGTTGACGAACTTCTTGGCCACCGCCATCGAGGCCAGCGTGTGGTAGTTGAGCATGTCGCCCTCGGCCTTGAGCTTGGCCATGCGTTCGGTGCGCGACGCCTCCTGCACGCGGTCCAGCTCGCTGCCCAGCTTGTCGATGCTGGCCAGCAGGCCCTTGAAGGCGGCGTTCATGTCGGCGTCGGCCGCGCGGCCCTTGACCCACTTGTCTTCGAGAAAACTCTTGGACCGGTAGTACGGGTCCATCGGCGTCCAGACGGCGACGAGCTTCTCGCCCGTGGCCACCACGCCGTCGACGGCCGCGTCGAGCGCCGCGTCGCCCGAGCCGTCGGCACGGGCCTTCTTCAGGTCGTCCACGATGGACTGCACATCGGAAGGGCTGCCATAGAACGAGTTCCCGCTCGGAGACTTGCCGTTCACGTTCATCTGCACGTAGCTCTTGTACTTGGCACCCACGCTGCGGTTGTCGTCGATGAGCCGGTTGTAGCCCTGGCTGTAGGTGGTGCGGGCCGCGGCCTGCACGCGGGCCGGGTCCTTGGCGGGCTGGGTCTTGCCCGATGCGGACGGCGATGGCGAGGCTGCCGCCGGCGTCGGCTTGTTGTCTTCCTTGCAGGCCGCGAGCACGGCACAGAAGCAAAGGCTCAAGGCAAACAGGCGCGTGCGCGCCGATCGGTTGTTGTGCGCAGTCATGGCGCTCTCCCTCGGTTGTGGTTGTTCGGTGCCGCGCCCGTCGATGAAGGCCATCGCTCGCAGCGGCAACAGGTGCGAAAAATGATAGCCAGCGCCACCGCGTCCGATCGTCGCGAACGCGCGAAAAACGCCCCGCGCACCGAACTAAATTGTGAGGATTCGCTTCAAGGCGTGCCCTGGAAAGTCAGAGCGTGCGTTCGAGCTGCCAGGCTTGGTACTTCAGGCTTACCACCGCGCCGATCACGATGCCCGCGATGGCCGGCAGGCTCGCGATGCTCAGCGTCGACAACGCACTCAGGCCCTGCCCGATGGTGCAGCCCATGGCCGTGACGCCGCCGATGCCCATGAGCACGGCGCCCGTCGCGTGGTGCGCGAGGTCGCCGGTGCCGGCGAAGCCTTCCCAGCGGAATTCGCGCGACCACAGCGCATGCAGCGCGGCGCCCGCCACCACGCCGGCGACCGACACGATGCCCAACGTGAGCCGCTTGTTGGCGTCGCTGTAGAACATGAGCCAGTCGAGCGCGTAGGCCACCGGCGTGACGAAGCTCAGCGCTTCGGCGCGGCCGGAGTTGGTGGCGAGGAACACGTGCTCGAGCGTGAGCGGATGCTCCTCGACCACCGCCCAGTGGCCGCTGAGCCACCATGCACCGACGACCAGCGCGCCGATCAGCATGCCGCCGACAAGGCTGCGCACGTCGCGCGTCTCGCGGCCCCATGCGGCCCACACGAGCAGCGCGCCGCCGAGCACGAGGCCGAGTGCGAGACGCAGCAACGATGCGTTCAGTTGGAAAGACGCCGCCAGCACATCGGGCAGCGAGGCATTCATCGCCAGGTCGATGTGCACCGCATCGACGGTCGCGACGCGCAGCACCGCGGTGATGCCCTTCAGCGTGGCGAACGCCGACACGCCCATGAGCACCAGCACCACCAGCGCCTTGAGGCTGCCGCCGCCCAGGCGCACCAGCGTCTTGTTGCCGCAGCCCGAGGACAGCACCATGCCGACGCCGAACAGCAGGCCGCCGACGAGCGCGGCGAGCCAGAGGATCTGGTGCGAGGCGTAGAGCGTGCGGTCGGCATCGACGAGCCCCGCGGACACGAGCGCCGAGAAGCCGATGAGCGCGACACCGCCGGCCGCGGCCCACTGCTTCACGCGGGTCCAGTCGCCCAGCGCCACCACGTCGCTGATCGCGCCCATGGTGCAAAAGCGCGTGGCGCGCGCGACGGCGCCGAACACCGCCGACAGCACGAAGGCCGCCACGAGCGCGAGCGTGGTGAGAAGGGAAAGCTGCGCGATGGACATGCCCCGATTCTAGGGAGCGACCCCGCGCGTGCGGGGCCCCATTCAGCCCAGGCCGGGGTTCGGCGCGATGTTCTTCAGCACGGGTTCGTCGAGCCGGCGCGTGGTCACCACCTTGCGCGACTTCAGCCACGGCTCGATGACTTCCCACACCGGCTTGTTGCCGGCGGTGCGCGCCTCTTCGCTCACGGGCGCCCAGCCCGCGACCTTGTAGCTGCGGCTGGCGTCGATGGGCTTGCCGCCCAGGCGCATGTCCTGGATGCGCTGGCCCATGGCGGCCGTCGGGTCGCAGGTGTATTGCAGCCCGCCCACGCGCACCATGTCGCCGCCCTGCTGGTAGTAGGGGTCGGGGTTGAAGAGGTTGTCGCACACGTCTTCGAGCACGGTCTTGAGCGTCTCGCCGGTCATCTGCGTCACCGTCGCGTACGAGTACGTGGTGGCCGTCATGTCCATCAGCCACTCGCGCGTGATCGCCTGGCCGGGCAGCAGCGAGGTGCCCCAGCGGAAGCCCGGCGAGAAGGCGATGGGCGCGTCTTGGACTTCCATGAGCGCGTCGAGCAGCAGCTGGTCGCCGGTGCCGTTGAAGTTGCCGCGCCGGTACAGCGCGCCGTCGGTGTGGGCCAGGGTTTCTGCCAGCTTGGCCTCGTAGGGCGCGCGCACGCGGGTGATGAGCGCATCCATCTCCTTGTCGGCCGGAATGAGGTCGGAGAACACAGGCAGCAGGCGGTAGCGGAAGTCGCTCACCTTCTTGCCCTTGACGTCGAAGTCGATCACGCCGAGGAACTTGCCGTTGGAGCCGCCGTTGACCACGATGGTCTTGCCGCCCGCGTTGCTCACCAGCGTGGGCATGGGCGTGCCGTCGTGCGTGTGGCCGCCCAGGATGGCGTCGATGCCGGTGACGCGGCTGGCCATCTTGAGGTCGACGTCCATGCCGTTGTGCGACAGCACCACCACCACCTGCGCGCCCTTGGCGCGCGCCTCGTTCACCACGCGCTGCAGGTTGTCGTCCTGGATGCCGAAGGTCCAGTCGGCCACCATGTAGCGCGGGTTGGCGATGGGCGTGTAGGGAAAGGCCTGGCCAATGATGGCGCAGGGCACGCCGTTGATCTCGCGCATCACATACGGCTTGAACACCGGATCGCCGAAGTCGGCGGTCTTGACGTTCTGCGCGACGAACTCGACCTTGCCCGCGAAGTCTTTCTCGATGATCTGCTGCACCCGCGCCATGCCGTAGGTGAACTCCCAGTGCCCGGTCATCACGTCGACGCCGAGCAGCTTGCAGGCGTCGACCATGTCCTGCGCGTCGGTCCACAGCGAGGTGGCCGAGCCCTGCCAGGTGTCGCCGCCGTCGAGCAGCAGCGCGCCGGGGCGGCTGGCCTTGAGCTGCTTGACCAGCGTGGCCAGGTGCGCGAAACCGCCGACCTTGCCGTAGCGCTGCGCGGCCTTGTCGAAGTCGAGGTACGTGAGCGCGTGCGCCATGCGCGTGCCGGGCTTCACGCCCGCAGCTTTCAGCAGGTGCTCGCCCACGAGGTGCGGCACCTTGCCGCGCATGTGGCCGACGCCGATGTTGACGCCCGGTTCGCGGAAGTACAGCGGCTTGAGCTGCGCGTGGCAGTCGGTCATGTGCAGCATCGACACGTTGCCGAAGGCCGGCACGGTGTACATGCCGTCGAGGCCGGCGGCCATGCTGCTGCCGTGGCGGCCCAGGCCCAGGCCGGCGACAGCGCCGGCACCGAGCATCTGGACGAACTCGCGCTTGGAAAGGTTCATGAAGAGAGAGGCCGGGCGTTCAGCGGTTGACGGGAGACTGGGGGTCGAGCAGCAAGCCCATCACGTCGCGGATCTGCTTCTCGTTGAGGATGCCGGAATGGCCGACGCGCGGCATGTTCGAGCAGGCGTTGTAGGCGCGCGCGTTCCACAGCTTGCCCCAGGTGTATTCGACGATGGGCTTGGACGCGGCGCTGGCCGGGTCGCTCACGCCGCGCAGCTTGCCGTAGTGGTACAGGCTCGGGCCGAGCGTGCCGAAAGAGATTTCTTCCTTCGACATCTGATGGCAGTTGTAGCAATTGCCGCCGTTGGCCGCATTGGCAGCGTCGGTCCAGGTGAGGCCGCGGCCGTTCTGCGCGATCTTCTCGCCCTCGCGCCAGTCGCCGACGAACTTGCCGTCCGAAGGCCAGCGCACGGTCTTCATGTTGGCGGCTTCGATCTCCTTGGTGCGCTGCTCGTCCAGCGGCTTGCCGCTGGCCTCGGCTTCGCTGCACGCGAGGTTGGCCGGGTCTTGCACGAGGCGGTCGACCTTGGCGATGCCCTGGTCGCGGAAGGAGCGCTGCAGCGCGTCGGCGGTGAGCTTGTCGAGCTCGGCGGCGCTGTCGACGGACGCGCAGCCGAACACGGTGAGCGCGCAGGCCACGGCGGCCAGACCGAAGAAATGATCAGACTTCATGGCGTGGCTCCTTCAGCGCTTGATGGCGGGCGCGGTGGTCTTGCCGCCCTTGCCGTTGACGCCCATGTACACGGCCAGCGCCACGGTCACGTCGCTGGCGTAGCCCGGGTACGGAAAGCGCTGCTGGCGGAAGCAGTCGTTCAGTCGACGCTGCATGCCCCACAGTTCGCCGGACGACACGCGGTACGCCGGCCAGGCGCCGAAGCCTTCGCCCGCACCGGGGTTCTTCGTGAGGTTGGGCAGGTCTTGCAGGCGGATGCGCTTGCCGTCGGCACCGTGGCAGGTGGCGCAGGCAAAGTCGTGCGGGCCGGCGCGCAGGAAGAACAGGCGCTTGCCCACTTCGTAGGCGCGGCGTTCGCTCGCATGCGACTGCGGCAGGTTCAGCGGCAGCCCTTTCGACTCGGCGGAGATCCACGCCACCAGCCCCTCGAGGTTCTTCTGCTCGCCCTGGCCGAACGGCGTCTTGGCGATGGCGGCGGCGTCGAAGCCCTGCAGCGTTTCCATGCAGGTGAGCAGGCGCGACTCCATGTCCTGCACGCGGCCGGTGTCGGGAAAGTAGCGCGGCAATTCGGCGAACGCGCCCTTCACCACGCCCGGGCCCTTGCCGAGGTCGCACTTCTCCATCGACGCGGCCTTGGGCCCGCGCTTCTGTTTCCAGAGGTCTTCGCCCTTGGCCTCGAACAGTTCGGCGGGGTTGCCGTCCTGCAGCAGCGCGCGGTACTCGGCGATGCCTTCGGCCGTGGTCTTCTGCGCCGCGGCGGGCAGTGCGATGCTGCCGGCCAGCACCAGCAGGCTCAGGCATGTGGTTGTCCTCATGGGGCCGCCTTTTTTTCTCGTGGGGAACACAACACGCGAGCGAGCGCCCGCGTGGTCGAAGAAAGCGTCAGCTGACGGTGGCTTCGTCGGTGCGGGTGTCGCCGCGGTTGTCCTTCCAGGTCACGGCGATCTTGTCGCCGGCCTTCGCGCCCTTCAGCGTGAACTGCATGAAGGGGTTCTTCGACACCGCCGGGCCCCAGTCGGCCGTGAGCACGGTCTTGCCGTTGAGCGAGGCCGTGACCTCCTGGATGAACCAGGCGGGGATGGTCTTGCCGGCGGCGTCCTTGCGCTGGCCGGTTTCCATTTCGTGCGCCATGAGGATGCGCACGGTCGTCTTGTCGCCCGCGGCCTGGGCGCGGATGCGCATGGGATCTGCCATGGTGGTCTCCTTCTTCTCGTCGTGTTCTGTGTGTGAAGCCCGTCGCTCAGCCGCCGCAGCCGCCGAGCGTGACCTTGACTTCCTTCTTGGCGAAGAGCGCCTTGCCGTCGTTCATGACCGCGATCGCGTACACGTCGGACGACTGGCCCAGCTTGGCGCGCGTGGTGAAGTTCGACTCGACGAACTCCGAGGTGTTGAAGATCGCGACCACGGCGTTGGGGTTCTTCTCGACCAGCAGCATGAGCTGCTTCACGCCGGGCAAGACGGTGGCCACGCTGAGCGGCACCACGGCGCCGTTCTCGGCGATGTCGGGGCCGGTGATGGTGACGTCCTTGCTCTCGGTGGGCGCGCTGGTGACACCGACGGCCTTGAGCGCGTCGGCCACGCTCTTGGCGTCGAAGGCGTCTTTGGAATACGCGAGGGCGGTGGCGGGGAGCCAGCCGGCGGTGGCCGCCAGGCCTGCGAGGGCGGCGGACTGCGTGAGCATCTGTCTGCGGTTTTTCATGGGGTTGTCTCCTGTCGAATCATGGTCCGGCGCTGTCGGCGAGCCAGCGTGCGATGGCCTTGGCATCATCGTCGCCGAGGGTCTGCGGCGGCATCGGGATCGCCCCCCAGACGCCGGTGCTGCCTGCCTTGATCTTCTGCAGCAGGTGGTCGGTCTGGCCGGGGTACTTCTTCGCGATGTCCGAGAAGGCGGGGCCGACGAGCTTCTGCGTCATGCCGTGGCAGGCGGTGCAGCTGTTCTTCTCGAGCAGCGCCACGGGCACCTTCGGGGCCGCGGCCGGTGCGCTGGTCTTCACGGCAGCAGCCGCAGGCGCCCCGGTGGCGATGCCGCGCTGCGCGCCCACCGGCCGGTTCTGGTCGGCGAGGTTGCCGTGGCTGCCGCGCGCATGCGGCGGCAGTTGCGCGACGGACGACGCCGCCGGCACGCAGTCGCGCATGCAGGCCACGGCGGACACGTCGGGCTTCGTCGCGCGGCCGAACTCGCTGCCGGGCCACATCGCGTGCGCGGTGGTGCCGCCGTTGCGGTTGGGCATGCGGGCCTGCACCTCGCGGATGTTCTTGTCGGACAGCGTGAAGTCGTCGGGCACGATGCCGCCGAGGTTCAGCATGTAGGCGGTGACGGCGTACACGTCGTCGGGCGTCAGCGACTTGGGCTGGTTCCACGGCATGGCGCGGTACACGTAGTCCCACACGGTCGACAGGCTCGTGACCTTCATCAGCGTGGTGCGGCCCGGGAAGGCCGGGTCTTTCAGGCGCGCGACGTGACCGCTCTTGATGTCCTCGGCCGTGGTGCCGCCGACGATGGGGCTGAACACCTGGTTCGATTCGCCGAACACGCCGTGGCACGAGGCGCACTTGCCTTCCCACAGGTCCTGCCCGCGCGTGACCGAGCCCGAGCCGGGCGGCAGGCCCTTGAAGTCGGGGCGCACGTCGATGTCCCACGCGGCCACTTCCTTGGGCGTGGCGTCGCGGCCGATGCCTGCGTAGCCTGCCGTCTTCGGTTGCGCCCATGCCGCAGCGCCGCATGCGAGAACGAGCAACAGCAGCGCGCGCTTAGGAAAGCTGGACATTCGCCACCTCCCCGTTCGCCTGCACCTGCCACGACTGGATCGCGTTGTTGTGGTAGATCGAACGCGTGCCGCGCACCGCGCGCAGCTGCTTGTAGCTGGGCTGCACGTAGCCGGTGTCGTCCATCGCGCGGCTCTGGATGATGGCGGGCGTGCCGTCCCACACCCAATCAATGTTGAAGCGCGTGAGGCACTTCGAGAGCACGGGCGATTCGAGCCGCGCGGTGCGCCAGTTGCGCCCGCCGTCCACGCTCACGTCCACGCGCTTGACCTTGCCGCGCCCCGACCACGCGAGGCCGGTGATGTTGTAGAAGCCCTTGTCGAGCAGCATCTGCCCGCCCGAGGGCGTGGTCACGACGCTCTTGCATTCCTGGATGCTGGTGTACTGGCGGTGCTGGCCGTCGGGCATGAGGTCGACGTAGTGCACGGTCTCGTCCTTGGCGCCGTAGGGCTGGTCGCCGAGTTCGATGCGGCGCAGGTACTTGACCCAGCTCACGCCCTGCACGCCCGGCACCACGAGCCGCAGCGGGTAGCCCTGCTCGGGCCGCAGCATCTCGCCGTTCTGGCCGTAGGCCACGAGCACCTCGCCCGAGCGGATGAGGCTCATGGGAATGGTGCGCGTCATCGACGAACCGTCGGCGCCCTCGGCGAGCACGAAGCGCTCGCCCTTGAGGTCGGCGCCCGCCATCTCGAGCAGCGTGATCAGCGGCACGCCGGTGAACTCGCTGCACGACAGCATGCCGTGCGTGTACTGGGCCGTGGGCACGGCAACGTTGCCCCACTCCATGCCGGTGTTGGCGCCGCACTCGATGAAGTGAAAGCGCGACACCGAAGGCAGGCGCATCAGCTCGTCGAGCGTGAAGACCTTCGGCGTCTTCACCATGCCGTTGACCATCAGCCGGTGCTTCGACGGATCGATGTCCCACCAGCCCTGGTGGTGCCGCTCGAAGTGCAGGCCGCTGGGCGTGACGATGCCGAACAGCGACTGCAGCGGCGCGAACGACACCGAGGCCTGCGCGGTCGGCGTGAGCCCCGGGCTCTGGCGGCGCTGCACATTGGCTTCGTACTTGGAAGGCTTGCCGTAGCCGTCGGTGACCACCGGCTGGCCGAGGCCCGTGCTGTGCGCGGGCAGGTTCAAGATGGCGGGGTCGCCGTCGCCCACCGCAGTGCGCGATTGCGCGAGCGCGGACGACGTGGCCGCCGTGCCTGCGACGGCCGCGGCGAAGGCGTTGCGGATGAAGTCGCGTCGCCCCTTGCCGGCTTCGGCGAAGACGGAACGCACGCCCTGTGCGTCGAGAAAATTCTCGGGTGCCTTGCGCACCTGCCCGGTCTGCTGGATGCTGCCGCTCATCGCGTCGCGTCCGTGGGCCTTACTTGGCGCCGCCCAACACCCAGGCGGCCAGCGCCTTGGCATCGGCCTCGCTCATCGCGGGTTGCGCGGGCATGGGCACTGCGCCCCACTTGCCGGTGCTGCCCTTCTGGATGCTCGCGGTGAGCGCGGCGAGCGCGTCGGCCTGGCCGGTGTACTTCTTCGCGACGTCGAGGTAGGCCGGGCCGACCAGCTTCTTGTCGACAGCGTGGCAGGCGAGGCAGGCGTTCTTCTGGGCCAGTTCCTTGTTGGCAAGGGCCGGTGTCGACAGCATCAGGGCGGTGACAGCGACGGCGAGCGACGGCAGCAGCAACTTCAATTCGGTCTCCTCGAAACGCGCCCCGAAGCGGCCGGTTTCATCGTTAAATAAGTAAATCGTTATGTATTGATTTTAGGGACGATCGTGAACAAGGGAAGGGCTTTGCTCTTGGGGGAAACCCGTTCGGTTTCGCCATGCATAACGTCAGCTTCGGACGGCGGTGCGCGCTTGCTGCAGGCGTGCTTCGAGGTAGGCGCCGTAGAAGTCCGAGTCGCCGCCGGTCAGGCGCTCGGCGACCTCGCGGCCGTTGCGGCCGAAGAAGAGCACGGTCGGCGCGACGCTGACGTGCCACGCCTTGATGAGCGCGTCGTGCGTGCGTGTGGCGCCGTCGAAGTCGCGCACGGTGCGTTGATCACGAAAGTCGATCTGCACCACGGGCAAGCCCGCGGCGAGTTCGGGCATGAGGTAGTGCTCGCGCGCGATCTTGCAGAAGGGGCAGCCCTGCAGGCTGGCCATGACGACCAGCGGCTGCGCGCGGGCCAGCGCCGCCGCGAGCGCACCGGCCAGCGAGGCAGGCGCGGGCAACTGCACATCGGCCGCATGCACGGCCATCGGCGCGACGCACCACGCGGCGAGGCCCGCAACGAGCTGCCGGCGCGTGCGGTCGCCGCTCATCGCGCCTCCTGCTCCAGCAGCAGGTAGGTGTTGTAGGCGTTCATGCGGTTGGCCACCTTGAACAGCGGCCAGGCCTCGAAGCGCGACCAGTCGGTGGCGGCGTAGGCCTCGTCGAAGGGCGTCATCTCGGTGGCGGCCTTCTGCATCGCGCCGCGCAGGAAGACGAGGTAGTCGCGCGTCTGCCGCAGGTCTTGCGCGGGGTCGTCCGACGCGGGGCCGTGGCCCGGCACGATGGTGCGCGCGTCGAGCGTGAGCAGCGCGTCGAGTGACGTGATCCAGTGCCGGCTGTCGGCCGAGCCCACGTAGGGCGTGCGGTTGCGGAACACGATGTCGCCGGTGAACAGCACCTTCTGCTGCGGCAAAAAGATGGCGAGGTCTTCGGGCGTGTGCGCGGGACCGGCGGGCTGGATCACGAAGCGCGTGCCGCCGATCGTCAGCTCGGTGCGCCCGTCGATCCACACGTCGGCCGGCACCAGCCGCGTGCGCTCGTCGATCCATGGCGCGAGCTCCTGGCGCGAGGCCTCGAGCCGCAGCCGCGCGGTATCGGACGTGAGGTAGGTCTTGCCGCGCGCGTGCGCCACGATCTGCGCGCCCAGCGCCTTGAACACCTGCAGGCCGTAGATGTGGTCGGCGTGGTAGTGCGTGAGGATGACGTGGCTGATCGGCTTGGGCGTGAGCTTGCGGATCTCTTCCACCATGCGCTCGGCAACGGCGGGCGAGCCGAGCGCGTCGATCATCACGACGCTGTCGCGCGTGACGACGAAGCCGGCGTTGGAGATGAAGTTCTGGTTCTCCTTCGAGCCCAGCGCGGGGATGCCCTGCACGTAGTAGATGTCGGGCGCCACCGGCAACGGGCGGATCTCGGGCGCGGCGAACGCCGCACTGGCGCTCAGCCAGAGCGCAGCGCACATCAACAGCGCCTTCGCGCGAACGGCGGTGGGCCGGCACGGGAACATCGTGGGTCGTCTCCTGCGGGCTGGGCGGCGAGGGCCGCGGGCTTGCCCGGCTGTAAATATAAGCAGAAGATGATATTTTGCGGGCAACGACAACAGCCAGAGGGTTTCCCCATGAGACACGCATTCATCGCTTTCCTGCTCGCCATGGTCGCCACGTTCGCGGGCGCACAGGAGACCAAGGTGGTCTACCACGTGAACACCGGCGTGGAGAACAGCGCAGCCATCCTCGCGAACATCACGAACCACCTGAACGCAGACCCGAAGGCGAAGATCGTGGTGGTCACGCACGGCCCCGGCATCGACTTCCTGCTGAGCGACGCCAAGGACAGCCGAGGCCGCGAGTTCAGCGGCCCGGTGAGTGCGCTGGCCGGGCGCGGCGTGGAGTTCAAGGTGTGCAACAACACGCTGACCACGCGCAACATCGACGCGGGCAAGCTGCTGATGGAAACCAAGGTGGTGCCCTCGGGCGTGGCCGAGGTGGCGCGGCTGCAGGCGAAGGAAGGCTACGTCTACCTGAAGCCCTGAGGCGCGAAAGCCGGCTGATGCCGGCCCTCTTCTTCTCTTCTTATTCCTGCTCGATGGCGATCTGCACGCAGATGCTGCGGCACAGCGCCACCACGGTCTCGTTCGCGATGCTGTAGTAGATGCTCACGCCGTCGCGGCGTCGGGCGAGCACGCCCGCCTGGTAGAGCGTGTTCAGGTGCTGCGACATGTTGGGCTGCGTGGTGTCGATCTGCGCGAGCAGCTCGCTCACGTTCTTCTCGCCGTTGCACAGCAGGCTCACGATCTTCAGCCGCATGGGCGCGGCCATGGCCCGGAACAGGTCGGCGGCCATGTCGAAGACCTCGTCCTCGGTGACAGCCGCGGACTTCTTACGGGGTTTGGTGGCCATGCTGAATAGGTTCATGCGCAGGTCGCAATGTACATCGGCGCTTGGCGCAGCGAGCGATGTCCCGGCGGCCGTACGGCGATTGCACGCCGCCGCCGCGTCACAAAAGCGACGCGCCGCCCGTCTTCGGGGTGCGGGGATGTCCCCGCGCAACCACCCGGAGCACCCACCATGCACGCGACGCCAAAGATAGCCCTGCCCTATCGGGGCCATTGCCACGTCTTTCTCGACAGCGTTCGGACGCGATCTAATAATCAAAGCACTTTCTTTGATAAAAAAGCAGGTTGCGTATGAACAAACAATCCAGGACCTGGCTCGGCGCCGGTCTCACGGTCGCGGTGCTGGGCGCGGCGGGCTACGGGCTCGTGGCGAAATTCCAGCCGGCCCATGCACAGGGCGGCGCGATGCCGCCGGCCAAGGTGGCGGTGGCCCCTGCGCGGCAGACCGAGATGGCGCGCTTTCTCGGCGGCATCGGCACGCTGGAGGCCAACCGGCAGGTCGAGGTGCCGGCCGAGGTGGAGGGACGGGTCGCGAAGATCCTCTTCACGCCGGGCGCGCAGGTGCGTGCCGGCCAGCTGCTGGTGCAGCTGAACGACGCGCCCGAGCAGGGCGACCTCGAACGGCTGCGCGCCCAGCAGGCCAATGCCAGGGCCCTGCTCGAGCGCACGCGCCGCCTGCTGCCGCAGCAGGCGGCCACGCAGGAGCAGATGGAGCAGGCGCAGGCTGCCTTCGACCAGGCCAGCGGCGAGCTGCGCCGCGTGCAGGCGCTCATCGAGCAGAAGCACATCCGGGCGCCGTTCGACGGCGTGCTGGGCATCCGCAAGGTCAACCTCGGCCAGTTCGTGCGCGCCGGCGATGCGCTGGTGTCGCTCACCGATGCGCGCACGCTGTTCGCCAACCTCACGCTGCCCGAGAACGCGCTGCCGGCGCTGCGGCGCAACCAGGCGGTGGCGCTCGCGGTCGACGCCTACCCGGGCCGCGTGTTCCCCGCGAAGCTCAGCGCCATCGAGCCCATGATCGGCAGCGACACGCGCACCGTGCGGCTGCAGGCCACGGTCGACAACGCCGACGGCGCGCTCACGCCCGGCATGTACGTCAACGCCAAGGTGGCGCTGCCCGCGCGCGCCGACGCCATCGCGGTGCCTGAAACCGCCATCACCTACAGCACGCACGGCGACTCGGTGTTCGTGGTGCGCGCCGGCGACAAGGGCGACGGCTTCTCGGTGCAGCAGGTATTCGTGAAAACCGGCGAACGACAAGACGGCCTGGTCGTCGTCGAGCAGGGCCTGAAGGCCGGCGAGCAGGTCGTCACCTCGGGCCAGCTGCGCCTGTACAACGGCGCCGCCGTGGCCCCGGCCGCGAAGGACACGCTGACCCTGCAGGAATCGAAGTCATGAAGTTCACCGACCTCTTCGTGCGCCGGCCCGTGCTGGCGCTGGTGGTGAGCACGCTCATCCTGCTGCTCGGCGCGCGTGCGCTGGGCGACCTGCCGGTGCGCCAGTACCCGCTCACCGAGAGCACCACGCTCACCATCACCACGCAGTACCCCGGCGCCTCGCCGGAGCTGATGCAGGGCTTCGTCACGCAGCCCATCGCGCAGGCGGTGGCGACGATCGAGAACGTCGACTACCTCTCGTCGTCGTCCACGCTAGGCCGCAGCGTGATCAGCGTGCGCATGAAGCTCAACGCCGACGCCAACCAGGCGCTCACGCAGGCCATGGCGCAGGTCAGTCAGGTGAAGTACCGGCTGCCGGCCGAGGCCTTCGACCCGGTGATCCTCAAGTCGTCGGGCGAGGCCACGGCCGTCGCCTACGTGGGCTTCTCGAGCAAGACCATGCCCGTGCCGCAGCTCACCGACTACCTCTCGCGCGTGGTGCAGCCGCAGTTCGCGTCGATCGAGGGCGTCTCGGGCGTCGAGGTGTCGGGCGGGCAGACGCTGGCGATGCGCGTGTGGCTCGATGCCAACCGCATGGCCGCGCGCGGCATCTCGGCCGGCGAGCTGGCCGACGCGCTGCGCCAGAACAACGTGCAGGCCGCACCGGGACAGGTGAAGGGCCTGTACGTGGTGTCGAACATCCGCGTGAACACCGACCTGGTGAACGTGGCCGAGTTCCGCGACATGGTCATCAAGCGCGACGGTGACGCCATCGTGCGCCTGGGCGACGTGGCCACGGTGGAGCTCGGCGCGGCGAGTGCCGACAGCAGCGCGACGATGGACGGCGACAAGGCCATCTACCTCGGCCTGCAGGCCGCGCCCAACGGCAACCCGCTGGTGATCGTGAAGCGCATCCGCGACCTGCTGCCCGGCATCAAGCAGAACCTGCCGCCGGGCGTGGAGGTGCAGCTGCCCTTCGAGCTCGCGCGCTTCATCGAGGCCTCGATCGACGAGGTGCAGAAGACGCTGCTCGAAGCCATCGCCATCGTGGTGCTGGTGATCTTCCTGTGCCTGGGCTCGCTGCGCGCGGTGCTCATCCCGGTGGTGACGATTCCACTGTCGATGCTGGGCGCGGCGGCGTTGATGCTGCTGTTCGGCTTCAGCATCAACCTGCTCACGCTGCTGGCGATGGTGCTGGCCATCGGCCTGGTGGTGGACGACGCCATCGTGGTGGTGGAGAACGTGCACCGCCACATCGAGGAAGGCAAGTCGCGCGTGCAGGCCGCACTGATCGGCGCGCGTGAAGTGGCCGGCCCGGTGATCGCGATGACGCTCACGCTGGCCGCGGTGTACGCGCCCATCGGCCTCATGGGCGGACTCACGGGGTCGCTGTTCAAGGAGTTCGCCTTCACGCTGGCGGGCGCGGTGGTGGTGTCGGGCGTGATCGCGCTCACGCTGTCGCCGGTGATGAGCTCGTTCCTGCTGCCGCAGGACGCCACGGCGGGCCGCATGGCGCGCTATGCCGAGGCCTTCTTCCACAAGCTGGCCACGGCCTACGGACGGCTGCTCGACGTGTCGCTGCACCACCGCTGGGTCACGGGCCTGCTGGCGGCGGCCGTGCTCGTGAGCCTGCCCTTTTTGTACAACGCGGCGCAGCGCGAGCTGGCGCCGGGCGAAGACCAGGCGATGGTGATGACCGTCATCAAGTCGCCGCAGCACGCCAACATCGACTACGTTGAGAAGTTCGGCCAGAAGTGGGACGAGGTGCTGGCCAAGCTGCCCGAGAACACCGGTCGCTGGCTCATCAACGGCTCGGACGGCGTGTCCAACAGCATCGGCGGCGTGCAGCTGTCCGACTGGAACGCTCGCCAGCGCAACGCCGACCAGATCCAGGGCGACGTGCAGGGCGGCATGAACGAGGTCGAAGGCAGCAGCGTGTTCGCCTTTCAGCTGCCGTCGCTTCCCGGTTCGACCGGTGGGCTTCCGGTGCAGATGGTGATCCGCAGCGCGGGCGACCACCGCAGCGTGTTCGAGGCCATGGAAACGCTGAAGAAGGCGGCGCGCGAGAGCGGCAAGTTCGCCGTGGTCGACAGCGACCTGGAGTTCAACAACCCCGTGACCGAGGTGCGCGTGGACCGCGCCAAGGCCAACAGCATGGGCGTGACCATGAAGGCCATCGGCGACACGCTGGCCGTGCTGGTGGGCGAGAACTACGTCAACCGCTTCGGCATGGACGGGCGCTCCTACGACGTGATTCCGCAGTCGCCGCGCGACCAGCGGCTCACGGCCGAGGCCCTGTCGCGCTACTTCGTGAAGAGCGCAAGCGGCCAGCCCGTGCCGCTGGCCAACCTGGTGCAGCTGTCGACCAGCGTGGGGCCCAACAAGCTCACGCAGTTCAACCAGCTCAACGCCGCCACCTTCCAGGCCATTCCGATGCCGGGCGTGACCATGGGCGACGCGGTGGCGTTCCTGAGCGAAGAGGCGAAGAAACTGCCGGCCGGCTTCAGCTACGACTGGCAGTCGGACGCGCGCCAGTTCACGCAGGAAGGCTCGGCGCTGGTGATGGCCTTCGTGTTCGCGATCGTGGTGATCTACCTGGTGCTGGCCGCGCAGTACGAAAGCCTGCGCGACCCGCTGATCATCCTGGTCAGCGTGCCGATGTCGATCTGCGGCGCGCTGGTGCCGCTGGCGCTGGGCTTTGCCACCATCAACATCTACACGCAGATCGGGCTGGTGACGCTCATCGGGCTCATCAGCAAGCACGGCATCCTGATGGTGGAGTTCGCCAACGAGATCCAGGAGCGCCTGAACCTGGAGCGCCGCGCCGCCATCGAGCAGGCCGCGCGCATCCGGCTGCGCCCGATCCTGATGACCACGGCCGCGATGGTGGTGGGCCTCGTTCCCCTGCTGTTCGCCAGCGGCGCGGGTGCCAACAGCCGCTTCAGCATCGGCCTGGTGATCGTGGTCGGCATGCTGGTGGGCACGCTGTTCACGCTGTTCGTGTTGCCCACCATGTACACGCTGCTGGCGCGCGACCACCGCACGGTGGGGCGCTCGCAGCGTGCCGCCGAACTCGAGGCGCTCGTGGCGCGCGAGCCTGCCGGCGACACCGTCTGAGACACCGGGAGCATGACCATGACGACAAGAAGACCCTTCTCCTACGCCGCACCGTTCGCCCTCAGCCTGCTGGTGCTGGCCGGTTGCGCGGTGGGGCCGAAGTACGCCGCGCCGAACGACGCGCCGGTGGCCATCGCCGCCCCCGAACGCGCGCTGTTCGCGCCCGACGCGGTGCAGCGCGACTGGTGGCGCCAGCTCGACGACCCGCAGCTCGACGCGCTCATCGAGCGCGCACTGGCCGGCAACCACGACATCCGCATCGCCCACGCGCGGCTGCTGGAAGCGCGTGCGATGCAAACCGAAGCCGAGCTCGACCGCCTGCCCGTGGTGACGCTGGGCGCCAGCAAGACGCGCAGCATCGCGCAGGGCAACGGCGTGCCGGCCGATGCGCGTACGCTGGCGCAGAGCAGCCGCGCCGGCTTCGACGCCGGTTGGGAGATCGACCTGTTCGGCCGCCTGCAACGCCTCGACGAAGCCGCCACCGCGCGCGCCCAGGCCAGTGCGGCCGACCTCGAGCAGGTGCGCATCGTGGCCGTGGCCGAACTGGCGCGCAACTACTACGAGATGCGCGGCGCCGAGCAGCGCCTGGCCGTGACGCAGCGCACCCTCGAGAGCCTGCGCCAGAGCCTGCGCGTGACCGAGGCGCAGGTGCGCACCGGGCGCGGCCTCGAAGGCGACCTGGCCAGCGCGCAGGCCAACCTGGCCAGCACCGAGAGCCAGCTGCCCGCGCTCGAGACCACGCGCCGCCAGGCCGCGCACCGCGTCGCCGTGCTGGCGGGCCTGCGCCCCGCCGAGCTGACGCCGATGCTGCAGCCGCACCCGCTGCGCGTGCTCGACAAGCGCCTGCCCATCGGCGACCTGGGCGAACTGCTGCGCCGCCGGCCCGACGTGCTGCGCGCCGAGCGCGGCCTGGCCGCCAGCACCGCCGACGTGGGCGCGGCCACGGCCGAGCTGTACCCGCGCGTCGACATCAGCGGCTTCCTGGGCTTCATCGCGCTGCGCGGTGCCGACCTGGGCAGTTCGTCGAGCCGCGCCTTCAGCGTCACGCCCGGCGTGAGCTGGCCCGCGCTGCGGCTGGGCTCGGTCAAGGCCCGCCTGCGCGGCGCCGAGGCGCGTGCCGAGGGCGAGCGCGCCGTCTACGAACAGACCGTGCTGCGCGCCATCGAGGACGTCGAAAGCGCCCTCACCGGCTACGGCCAGAACCAGCTGCGCCTGCAGCGGCTGCTGGAGGCCTCGGCCCGCAGTGGTCGCGCCGCCGAGCTGGCCGAGGTGCGCTACCGCGAAGGCGCCGCGCCCTACCTGAGCGTGCTCGACGCGCAGCGCACCCTGCTGCGCGCGCAGGATGCCGTGGCCGAGGCTGAAACGGCCTCGTTCACCAGCCTCGTGGCGCTTTACAAAGCACTGGGCGGAGGCTGGCAAGCGCCCACGGATGCGAGGGGAGGCCCAACCACCTGACAATGACGCTGTTTTCCCCCACGACCGAAGCCGCCATGTCCGCCCCCGATGCCACCAAGCCCACCTGGATGCCGCACCAGCCGGCAGACCGCATCCTCTCCACGCTGAAGACCCGTGGCGCGCTCGGCATCCCCGACATCGCCAAGGTGCTGCACGTGACGGTCGAGGCGGTGCGCCAGCAGATGTCCAAGCTCGAGACCGAAGGGCTGGTGGACGCCGAGAGCCGCTCCAGCGGCCGCGGCCGTCCCACCCAGATCTGGCGGCTCACCGGCGAGGGCCACAAGCGCTTTCCCGACACGCACGCCGAGATGACGGTGCAGATGATCAGCGCCGTGATCAGCGTGTTCGGCGAAAAGGGCATGGACCAGCTCATCGGCGCGCGCGAAGCCACCATGCGCGCCGCCTACACCGAGGCCATGCGCGGCGCGCGCAACCTCGAGACGCGGCTCGAGCGGCTCGCGGACATCCGCAGCCGCGAGGGCTACATGGCCGAGTACCGGGCCGAGGGCGACGGCTTTCTCTTCATCGAGAACCACTGTCCCATCTGCACCGCGGCGCAGGCCTGCACCGGCTTTTGCCGCAGCGAGCTGCAGCTCTTCGACGAGGTGCTGGGGCCCGAGGCCGACGTGAGCCGTGTCGAGCACGTGCTCGCGGGCGCGCGGCGCTGCGCCTACCGCATCGTGCCCAAGGCCCGCGCCTGAGGCACCGACCTGTTTTTTGTTTTCCCCTTCCACCAACTAGAAAGAAAGACTCCACCATGGAACACACCCTTCCCCCGCTGCCGTACGCCATCGACGCACTGGCCCCCGAGTATTCGAAGGAAACGCTCGAGTACCACCACGGCAAGCACCACAACGCCTACGTGGTGAACCTGAACAACCTGCAAAAGGGCACCGAGTTCGAAGCGATGACGCTCGAAGAGATCGTCAAGAAGTCCAGCGGCGGCATCTACAACAACGCCGCCCAGATCTGGAACCACACCTTCTTCTGGAACTGCATGAAGCCCCAAGGCGGCGGCGCCCCCACCGGCGCGCTGGCCAAGGCCATCGATGCCAAGTGGGGCAGCTACGACGCCTTCAAGGAAGCTTTCGTGAAGTCGGCCGTGGGCAACTTCGGCTCGGGCTGGACCTGGCTGGTGAAGAAGGCCGACGGTTCGGTGGACATCGTGAACACCGGTGCCGCCGGCACGCCGCTGACCACCGCCGACACCGCGCTGTTGACGGTGGACGTGTGGGAACACGCGTACTACATCGACTACCGCAACCTGCGCCCGAAGTTCGTCGAGACCTTCCTGGCCAAGCTGGCCAACTGGGACTTCGCGGCGAAGAACTTCGGCTGAAGCCCACGCTGTCGGCATGAAGAAAAAGCCGGCCTGCGGGCCGGCTTTTTTCATGGGCGCGCCGTCACCATCCAGTCGATCCAGCGCGCCACGTGCGCCTGGTCGAGGTCGAAGTAGTGGGTGTGGGCGCCCAGGCCGAGGCAGGCCTCGTGCTCGGCCGCGACGCACCAGGCCGGCGGCGTCGTCACCTGCTCGTAGGGCTTGTCGTCCTCGCCCCAGAGCCAGCGCCCGACGTAGTCGC
Organism: Variovorax sp. FW305-3-2-15-B-LB1; assembly: GCF_058787635.1. NCBI lineage: Bacteria > Pseudomonadati > Pseudomonadota > Betaproteobacteria > Burkholderiales > Comamonadaceae > Variovorax > Variovorax sp. FW305-3-2-15-B-LB1. The sequence goes on from NZ_JBYSZY010000033.1 coordinate 49,490, forward strand.
CCGCCGTGTACAGGTTGACCCAGCGGGCCACGCCGACCTGGGCCGCGCTCGGCCCACCGCCGTTCGCGTCTTCCGCCGTCACCCAGCCGTAGAGGTGCGGAAAACGCGCCGCGTACAGCTGGCGCAGCGGGCAGCCGGCGGTGAGCAGCAGGAGGCGGCTCTTGTTGAGCGCCGCCCAGAGGTCGGTCACCCGCGCATCGACCTTCTGCGCCGCGCGGAACTGCAGGTAGCGCAGCAGCTCGGTCGAGATCACCGTGCCCTGGCTGTGGGCCACGATCACGATGCGGTCGTAGCCCTGCGCCGCCACGTGCTCCAGCAGCGACACATAGCGCGAGAAGATGCGCGCGCGCGGAATGGCGCGGCGCGGGAACTCGCGGAAGTGGCCGTCGACATCCAGCGCCACGTCGAGCGGCATGCGCAGGCCCGGCACGGTGCGCGTGAGAAAACCGCCGAGCAGCGAGACGGCGGCGGCCAGCGTGGCGGCGGTGAAGATCAGCGGCTTGAGCCCGCTCTGCGACAGCGCCGACACCCAGATCACCGCGTCGTCGATCCACCCGCCGACCGAGACATTGCACTGCTTGAGCACCAGCAACAGGGCCACCGCGAAGGCGACCACCACGCTGGCGCTGGTCAGCACGGCGACGAAGCGGTCCAGCCGCCGGTAGCCCGCGCCGAGCCAGCGGCCCAGGCCCTGCGAGGTGCCGAAGGCCACCTTGAGCTCGGCGAACAGGCTGGGCACCAGCACCGCCACCAGGTAGGCCAGCAGCGACAGCGTGAGGCCGGCCGTCAAGGCGAAGGCCTGCGTGCTCTTCTCGTAGCGGCTGTGCAGGAAGTTCGCGCCGTCGGCCCAGTAGACGTCCTTGCCGAACCAGAACGGCGCGTAGTCGACGTCCTTCGCGCCGAGCTCCACGAGGTTCGTCAGCACGGCCCACGACACCATCGACAGCGCCACGAACGCCGCCACCGACACGAACAGCCCCAGCCGCCCCGTGGCGATGCTGGCGCGCGCGGCGGCGCCGCGGTCGGGCACCGTCTCCCCGGCGAGCAGCCAGGCGATGAGCAGCACGCCGGCCACGCCCCACCAGGCCACGACGCCCAGCAGCAGGTACTCGACCACCCGCATGCCCGCGCGCACCCAGTGGCGCAGGTCGTCCGTGGCGCCGGCGGCCGAGGCGTTGATCGCCACGTGCACCAGCAGCGCCGACGCGGTCAGCGCCATCAGCCCCAGCCCCCAGGTGCGCGCCGCCGGAAAGCGGTCGCGCGCGATGCGCAGGGCGCGGTCGGCCAACGCGGCGAGCAGCGCCAGCCAGGCCACGCCGACCACCCAGTGCGCGGGCACCAGCGCCCACAGGAACCAGCCCGCCAGCAGGGCGTACAGGCCCACCACGATCCGCGAGGAAGCCTGGGTGCGCGCCTGGTAGCAGTACCACCAGATCGCCAGCACCGGCACCGCCACGGCCAGCACCCTGCGCAGCAGTTCGGTGAGCGACAACGCATGGGGTGCGGGCTCGACCCGCGCCAGTCCGCCGAGCCCCGCGATCACCAGCCCGACCAGCAGCAGCTGCAGGAAGAGATTCGCCAGCAGGTTCGCAAAGGCCCAGTCGAGCGCGGTCTGCAGCGACGCCAGGCAGGCCCAGCGCCGCGCGCCCGGCGGCCTGGGCTTCTTGTTCACACCAGCCGCCTCGGCGGCGCGGTCCACCGCGTCGCGGCCCAGCTGCGAGAGGCGGAACACGATGGTGAAGAGCTCGGCGACGATACGCGCCACCGAACCCGGCAGGCGCGACAGGTCGGCCCAGTACATCTCGTGCACGTCGATGCGCTGCTGCACCGGCTGCCCGTGGGCATCGGTGGCGTCGCGCGTCATGCGCACGCGCGTGGCCTCGTAGGCTTCGTGGTCGGGCTCGGCGCGCTGCGACTTGAACAGCAGGTAGTCGCTGAAGGCGATGTCGGGGTTGCTCTTCTTCAGCTCGCGCGGCGTGAGCGGCCCGCGCCCCTTGGCGGCACGCACCACGCCTGCGTCGTCGGCCTCGGCGGTCGAGATCCAGTCGTCGGCGCTGAAGTCGGACGTCTTCGATTGCCGCATCGCCTTGCGCACGGGCGGCACGTAGGCCTTCTGCGCGGCGGCGCCTTCCGTGGCGGCCTTCTCGGTCTTGTCCTGATGCCCGGTGCGCTGCTGCACCATCGAGGTCAGCGGCGGCACCGGCAGCAGATGGCTGTCGCAGTCGGCCTGGCGGTAGGTGGCGCCGGGGCCGGGGTGGTTGAGCATCAGCGAGGCGATGGCGCGGGCCGTGTCGCCGGCCTTCTGGTCGGCCACGCCGTGGATGGCGATGACCGCGACGCGCTCGGGGCGCGCGGGTGGTTCAGGCGTTGATTGCTCGGGCGGCGGTGCGCTCATGTGGGAACTCCTCCATGCCAGGCCGGTGCATGGCAGGAGGAATTGTCCGCAGCGCGTCGCCCTTGGCTTCCCCCAAACGGGGGATGCCGGATGGACAGGGGTTGCTCAGACGTTGATGAGGTTCAGGATGTTCCCGTCGGGGTCCTTGAACCACGCGACCTTCATGTCGCCCATGACGTGGATGTCGCCCGCGAGCGTGGTGTCGGGCATGTCGTAGTGCTCGAAGCGCACGCCCTTGGCCTTGAGCGCGGCCACGAGGCGCTCGATGTCACCGTCGACCGACCAGGTCACGGCCGTGGCCTGGTTGGTGCCCGCGAAGGCCGAGCGGTAGACATTGAGCCGCGTGTTGCCGCTGCGGTAGACGATGACCTCGTCGCCTTCGGCATCGACCTGCGCGAGGCCGAGCGTGTCTTCGTAGAAGCGTCGGGCCACGGTGAGGTCTTTCACCGCCAGGTTGGCCACTGCGTTGATGTGTCCGAGCATGGGAGCCTCCTGCAAAGAGGAAGGGCGCCCGGAAATCGCCGAGCGCCGGGCGAGCCAGAAATACTCAACCATTTGGTGAAGTATTCGATGCGCGATGGGCGGTGTCAAGGCGTCCGAAAGTACGCACCGCCCCGTGTTCTGCCCCCGCCAGCCGAGACGAGGGCCATCGCGAACCGCGAAAACCCCGCGCCGGCACTTCCGGCAGACTGCATCCCCCCTGCCCCCAGAACGAGACAATGCACCCCATGACCCGATCGACACTCCTCCGTCCGCTGGCGTTCGCGCTGGCTTTTACCGCCGTGGCAGCCACCGCCCCGGCCCAAGCCCAGACCGCCGCCTACCCCGCCAAGCCCATCCGCATGGTCGTGCCCTTCCCGCCCGGCGGCGGCACCGACATCCTGGCGCGCCTGGTCGCGCAGAAGCTCACCGAGGCCAACCACTGGACCGTGGTGCCCGACAACCGCGCGGGCGCCGGCGGCACCATCGGCATCGCCGAGGCCGCGCGCGCCACGCCCACGGGCTACGACATCGTGATGGGCCAGAAGGACAACATGGTCGTCGCGCCCTGGCTCTACAAGAGCCTGAGCTACAACCCGGTGAAGGACCTCACGGCCGTGGCCCACGTGGCCTACACGCCCGTGGTGATCGTCACGCAGGCCAACTCCAAGTTCAAGACGCTGGACGACGTGGTGAAGGCCGCGCGCGCCGCGCCCGACACCATCACCTACGGCTCGCCCGGCAACGGCACCACCATCCACCTGGCCGGCGAGATCTTCAACGGCGCCGCCAAGATCAAGATGCGCCACGTGCCCTACAAGGGCTCCAACGCGGCCATGATGGACGTGCTCGCGGGCAACGTCGACCTGATGGTGTCGTCGGTGCCTTCGGCCATGGCGCAGATCAAGGCCGGCAAGCTGCGTCCGCTGGCCGTCACCTCCGCCAAGCGCAGCACCTCGCTGCCCGACACGCCCACCGTGGCCGAACTGGGCTACAAGGACTTCGACGTGAGCACCTGGTACGGCGTCTTCGTGCCGGCCGGCACGCCCAAGGACGTGGTCGCCACGCTGAATGCGGCGATCAACAAGCTGCTGGCCACGCCCGAAATGAAGGCGGCCATCATTGCGCAGGGCGCGGAGCCGCAGAGCATGACGCCGGAGCAGTTCGGCGCGCTGCTGAAGACCGACTACGAGAAGTGGAAGGGGATCGTGCAGGCCTCGGGCGCGACGATCGAGTAAGAGGGGTTTTCATACCAGGAACACCGCGGAACCGGCTTTGCCGGGCCGCTGGTGTTGCCCCCGGCAGGGGGTTGGCGAAGCGACACGAAGTGCGCGAAGCCTGGGGGCGAGCTCAATCAGGCACGAACTTGGCGTTGAAGATCTCGACGTCCGCCGCATCCTCGAACGTCGCCACCTGCCCCATCTTTCCGTCGCTCATGCGGCAGGCCGAGAACAGGCTGTAGCGGCCCTTGAAATAGAACTCGTCCATCACGATCAGCGCGTACGGGTACGGCACGAACACCTGGTGCTCGAAGACGATGCGGTGCACGTTCCTCGGCGACGGGAAGAGCTTGTATTCGACGGTGTCGATGGACTTTGCGGTGGCCATGATGTGGTCGCCGCGTTCAGGCCGGGTCGCGCACGTCGGCCACGGGGTTGCTGCCGAAGTCCGCGCGCGCCAGGTAGGCGAGCACCTTGGCCGCGGCGCTCTGGGGGCTGTCGAGCCGGCCTTCTTCCTTCATGCTCACGAAACGCGTGCGGTCCGGGAACTGTTCGGCCGAAGCGCCGCGCAGCTGCACCTGCATGTCGGTGTCGATGATGCCGGGCGCCAGCGACACGATGCGCGCGCCGTTCGGCGCATGCACCTCTTCGAGCGCCACGGCGCGCGAGAAATGGTCCATGCCGGCCTTGGCGGCGCAGTACGGCGCCTGGCTGCCCAGGGCGTTGCGGCCCAGGCCCGACGAGATGTTCAGCACCTTGCGTGCGCCGCGCCATTCGCGCGTGCCGCCGAGGAAAGCGGCCGTGAGCAGCATCGGCGCCTCGAGGCCGATGCGCAGCGCCTGGGCCAGCTCGGCCGGCACGGCGCGCGACAGCGGCGCGGGGTTGCCGACGGTGCCGGCGTTGTTGATGAGCGTGACGCTGTCGAAGCGCTGGCCGTCCAGCGTGCGCAGCCAGTCCGACAGGCGCGCCGCGGCGGCGACCGGGTCGGACAGGTCCTGCTCCCATTGCGTCAGTTCGGCGCCGCCGGCCTTGGGGGCTTCGGCGAGTTCGGGCGAGGACTTGCGCGCAATGCCGAGCACCGTATGGCCGGCCTGCAGCAGCTGTTCGGCCATGGCACGGCCCAGGCCGCGCGAGGCGCCGGTGATGACGGTGAGGTGGGAAGAGGCGGAGGTGGTCATGGTTGTGTAGGGGCAGGAGAAGGCCGCAAGGCTAAGGGATATCGAAAGGCCGCGCGCGTCAGCCGGTACGGAACTGGGCGCGCAGGAAGTTGCGGTGGCGGGCGATGTGCTGCAGCTGCGCCGGTGCGATGGAGCCGCCGAGGTCGACCTCGTCCGCGCCGTTGAGCACCGCATTGGCGTTCGCCATGGCGCGCGCCACGACCTCTTCCTCGCTCACGCCGAGTTGCGCCGCCAGGTCGAGTGCGACGCGGCGCATGGCGCGCTGCGACAACATCCACATCGCGCCGAAGCGGTCCCAGGCCAGCGCGGCCTCTTCCGACTTCTCGCGGTCGGCCAGGATGTCCTTGAGCGGTCGCGCCAGGATCTCGTTGAGCGCGTCGATCTGTTCGCCCAAGGCCTCGGCGCGGTCGATGGCTTCTTCGAGCGTCGGGCCGTCGTCTTCCTCGTTGCGGGCCTGCGTGGCCTGTTGCTGCTGCGGCGGAAGAAAGCTCGCCTGGGCGTCGGCGGGCACGATCTGCAGGTGGTCGGAGAGGGCCATGTTTTTATCTTTCAGTTCGAGGTGCTGTTGTTCTTGCGGCTGGACATCGCGGTGGCGCGCAGGCCCGGCAGGTCGAGCACGCGCAGGCCACCGTACTCCACGCGGATCAGCCCCTGCGCCGACAGCGCATTGAGCGCCTCGTTCACGCGCTGGCGCGACAGGCCGACAAGGTACGCCAGCTCCTGCTGCGTGATGCGCAAGACCTCGCCCACGCCGGGGTACAGCACCGGGTTGAACAGCGACACGAGGTTGCGCGCCACGCGCGCGTCGGGGTTGTTGAGGCGGTCGATCTCCAGCGCCGCGATGAACTGGCCCAGCCGCTCGTTGAGCTGGTTCATCACGAAGCGGTTGAAGCCGATGGAGTGGTCCAGCAGCCAGTGGAAGCTCTCGATCGGCAGCCCCGCCACGAGGCTGCGGCGCAGCGCCTGGATGTTGTAGCGGTAGGGCTCGCGCTTCATCACCGTGCCCTCGCCGAACCAGCCGCCGGGCGGCACGCCGGTGTAGGTGACCGAGCCGCCGTCGGCGTTGTCGTTGCTCATCTTCAGCAACCCCTCGACCACGCCGAACCAGTAGGTGGGAGAACGCCCGACGCGGCACACCAGGTCGCCGGGCTCGGCCTCGCCGACCACGAGCGTGGCCTCGGCGCGGCGGCGCTCGGCGGGCGTGAGCGTGGGCAGCCACGGAATACCGTCGAGCTCGGCCGCATTGGCGGGGCGCACGCGGTCCTTGATGGAACCGCCGAGCACGTTCTGTGGGTTGAGGTTGCCAGGAGGCATCGGGAAACTCCGGGGAGTAGTGTCCCTAGGATTGTCGTTGGAACGACAACCGGGCGTCAAAGTGGGACCTACGATCCGGCCACTGTGCAAACCACCGCCCCCACCTTCCCCCGTCTGCTGCTCGCGCATGCCGAGGCCCGTCCCGAGGCTCCCGCCGTGCGCGAAAAAGACCTTGGCATCTGGCAAACCTGGACCTGGAACGCCGTGGCGCAGGAAGTGCGCGAGATGGCCTGCGGTCTGGCAAGCCTTGGCTTCAAGGCCTTCGACAACCTTGCGATCGTCGGTGCCAACCGGCCGCACCTGTACATGGCCGTGCTCGCCGCGCAAAGCCTGCGCGGCGTGCCCGTGCCGCTGTACCAGGACGCGGTCGCGAGCGAGATGGTCTTCATGCTGAACGACGCGAGCATCGAGTTCGTGATCGTCGAAGACCAGGAGCAGGTCGACAAGCTGCTCGAGTGCCGCGAGCTGCAGCAAGGCCAGGAGGGCCAGCAGCAGGGCATCCGCCACATCATCTACGACGACCCCAAGGGCCTGCGCCACTACGAGCAGCCGGGGCTCATGAGCTACGAGCAGCTGCGCGAGCTGGGCCGGGCCTTCGACAAGGCCAACGCCGGCTACTACGACCGCGCCGTGGCCAGCGGCGAGGCGTCCGACGTCGGCGTGATCCTCTACACCTCGGGCACCACCGGCCGCCCCAAGGGCGTGTGCCAGACGCACGCCAGCTTCATCGCGGCAGGGCGCGGCGGCGTCGAGACCGACAAGCTCGGCCCCGGCGACAACATCATGAGCTACCTGCCGATGGCGTGGGTGGGCGACCACCTGTTCTCGGTGGCGCAGTGGCTGGTGGGCGGCTTCACGCTCAACTGCCCCGAGTCGGCCGAGACGGTGATGAACGACATGCGCGAGATCGGCCCGAGCTACTACTTCGGCCCGCCGCGCACCTTCGAAGGCCTGCTCACGGCCGTGTCGATCCGCATGGAAGACGCGGCCGCGCCCAAGCGCTGGCTGTATGCGAAGTTCATGGCGCTGGCGCAGCGCGTGGGCGCCGACATCCTGAACGGCGCACCGGTGAGCACCGGCGACCGCTTCATGTACAGCCTGGGCAACCTGCTCATCTACGGCCCGCTGCGCAACGTGCTGGGCATGAGCCGCATCCGCGTGGCCTACACGGCCGGCGCGGCCATCGGGCCCGACCTGTTCCGCTTCTACCGCTCCATCGGCGTGAACCTCAAGCAGTTCTACGGCCAGACCGAGACATGCGCCTACGTGTGCCTGCAGCAGGACGGCAAGGTCAAGCTGCAGACCGTGGGCACGGCGGCGCCGGGCATCGAACTGAAGATTGCGGAAGACGGCGAAGTGCTGGTGCGCGGCGTGTCGGTGCTCAAGGAGTACTACAAGCGCCCCGACGCCACCGCCGAGGTGCTCGATGCCAACGGCTACTTCCACACCGGCGACGCCGGCGTGCTCGACAGCGAAGGCCACCTGCGCATCATCGACCGCGCCAAGGACGTGGGCCGGCTCGTGGGCGGCGCGATCTTTGCGCCCAACTACATCGAGAACAAGCTCAAGTTCTTCCCGCAGATCAAGGAAGCCGTGTGCTTCGGCAACGGCCGCGACGAGGTCTGCGCCTTCGTCAACATCGACTTCGAGGCCGTCGGCAACTGGGCCGAGCGCCGCGGCCTGGCCTACGGCGGCTATGTGGACCTGGCCGGCAAGCCCGAGGTGCTGACGCTGGTGGCCGAGTGCATCGCCAAGGTCAATGCCGACCTCGCGGCCGAGGACGGCATGGGCGAGACGCAGATCGCGCGCTTCCTCGTGCTGCACAAGGAGCTCGACCCCGACGACGACGAACTGACCCGCACGCGCAAGGTGCGCCGCGGCTTCATCGCCGAGAAATACGCCGTGCTGGTCGACGCGCTGTACGGCGGCAAGACCGCGCAGTACATCGAGACCCAGGTCAAGTTCGAGGACGGACGCACGGGGGTTGTCAGCGCCACGCTGAAGATCAACGACGCCAAGACCTTCCCCATCGTGAAGGCCGCCGCATGAGCAATCGGAAAATTGGCGACGTCATCCTCGACGTCCAGAACATCAGCCTGAGCTTCGGCGGCGTGAAGGCGCTGACCGACATCAGCTTCAACGTGCGCGAGCACGAGGTGCGGGCCATCATCGGCCCCAACGGCGCGGGCAAGAGCTCGATGCTGAACTGCATCAACGGCGTGTACTGGCCGCAGCAGGGCTCCATCACCTTCCGCGGCCAGACCTTCAAGCACATGAACTCGCGCCAGGTGGCCGAGATGGGCGTGGCGCGCACCTTCCAGAACCTGGCGCTGTTCAAGGGCATGAGCGTGCTCGACAACATCATGACCGGGCGCAACCTCAAGATGAAGAGCGGCCTGTTCGCACAGGCGCTGCGCTGGGGCCCGGCCGAACGCGAGGAGCTGCAGCACCGCGAGTTCGTCGAGCACATCATCGACTTCCTGGAAATCCAGGCGCACCGCAAGACGCCGGTGGGCCGCCTGCCCTACGGCCTGCAAAAGCGCGTGGACCTCGGCCGCGCGCTCGCGATGGAGCCGCAGGTGCTGCTGCTGGACGAACCCATGGCCGGCATGAACGTGGAAGAGAAGCAGGACATGAGCCGCTTCATCCTCGACGTGAACGACGAGTTCGGCGCGACCATCGTGCTCATCGAGCACGACATGGGCGTGGTGATGGACATCTCCGACCGCGTGGTGGTGCTGGACTACGGCAAGAAGATCGGCGACGGCACGCCGGATGAAGTTCGGAACAACGAAGACGTGATCCGGGCGTACCTCGGCGTGGAGCATTGACCATGGGATTTTTCCTCGAAACCCTTTTCGGCGGCCTCATGGTCGGCATGCTGTATTCGCTGATCGCGATCGGCTTCGTGCTGATCTACAAGGCCTCGGGCGTCTTCAACTTCGCGCAGGGCGCGATGGTGCTGTTCGCGGCGCTGGCCATGGCGCGCTTCGCCGAGTGGTTCCCGCAGTGGTTCGGCTTCCAGAGCCAGATCCTCGCGAACATCCTGGCCTTCATCGCGGCCATGGCGGTGATGATCGTGGTGGCCTGGCTCATCGAACGGCTGGCGCTGAGCAAGCTGGTGAACCAGGAAGGCATCACGCTCCTGATGGCCACGCTGGGCATCGCCTATTTTCTCGACGGCGTGGGCCAGACGATCTTCGGCAACGACATCTACAAGATCGACGTGGGCATGCCCAAGGAACCGCTGATGGTGCTCGAAGGCACCTTCCAGGGCGGCCTGCTGCTGAGCCAGGAAGACCTGATCGCCGCGCTGGTGTCCGCCGCGCTGGTGGTGGTGCTGGCGATCTTCTTCCAGAAGACCGCCACGGGCCGGGCGCTGCGCGCGGTGGCCGACGACCACCAGGCCGCGCAATCGATCGGCATTCCGCTGTCGCGCATCTGGGTGATCGTGTGGTCGGTGGCCGGTTTCTCGGCGCTGGTGGCCGGGATCATCTGGGGCTCCAAGCTCGGCGTGCAGTTCTCGCTCTCGCTGGTGGCGCTGAAGGCGCTGCCGGTGGTGATCCTCGGCGGGCTGACCTCGATCCCCGGCGCCATCATCGGCGGCCTGCTGATCGGTGTCGGCGAGAAGCTGTCTGAAATCTATCTCGGCCCCATGCTCGGTGGCGGCATCGAGATCTGGTTTGCCTATGTTCTTGCACTGGTCTTCCTGCTGGTTCGGCCCCAAGGGTTGTTCGGCGAAAAGATCATCGATCGGGTCTGACATGTTCTACAGAGAAAACGGCCAGTTCAAGTCGAGCTACCGCGCCGACCAACAGATCTTCCCGATCGCGCAGGACCGCCTGGCGATCCTGGTGCTGCTGCTCGTGGCATTCGTCGTGGTGCCGATGGGCGTCTCCGACTACTGGATGCGCGCCATCCTCACGCCCTTTCTGATCCTGTCGCTGGCGGCGCTGGGCCTGAACATCCTGGTCGGCTACTGCGGCCAGATCTCGCTGGGCACCGGCGCTTTCATGGCGGTGGGCGCGTACGCGGCCTACAACTTCCAGGTGCGCATCGACGGCATGCCGCTCATCGCCTCGCTGCTGCTGGGCGGGCTGTGCGCCACGGTGATCGGCGTGCTGTTCGGCATTCCGAGCCTGCGCATCAAGGGCCTGTACCTGGCGGTGGCCACGCTGGCCGCGCAGTTCTTCACCGACTGGGCGTTCCTGCGCATCCAGTGGTTCACCAACAACTCGTCCTCGGGTTCGGTGAGCGTGGCGGGGCTGAACGTGTTCGGCGTGCCGATCGAGTCGCCGGTGCAGAAGTATTTGTTCTGCCTGATCTTCGTGGTGGTGTTCGCACTGCTGGCCAAGAACCTGGTGCGCAGCGCCATCGGCCGCGAATGGATGGCGATGCGCGACATGGACGTGGCCGCCGCGGTGATCGGCATCCGCCCGGTGTACGCCAAGCTCACGGCCTTTGCGGTGAGCAGCTTCATCGTCGGCGTGGCCGGCGCGCTGTGGGGCTTCATTCACCTGGGTGCATGGGAGCCGGCGGCGTTCAGCATCGACCGCTCGTTCCAGCTGCTGTTCATGGTGATCATCGGCGGGCTCGGCTCGATCATGGGCAGCTTCTTCGGCGCCGCCTTCATCGTGCTGCTGCCGCTCTTCCTGAACCAGCTGCCGGGGTGGCTGGGCTTCTCGATCTCGACCGCACTGGCCTCGCACCTGGAGACCATGATCTTCGGCGCGCTGATCGTGTTCTTCCTGATCGTGGAGCCGCACGGCCTGGCGCGGCTGTGGTCCACGGCCAAGGAAAAGCTGCGGCTGTGGCCCTTCCCGCACTGACAGGTTCTTGTTGTTCGTTCGTAAAAACCCGGCACCGAGGTGCCCACAAAAGGAGACAGGCATGACACTGAAATCGCTCGCTCTGACCGCCGCCCTGGTGGCCAGCACCCTCGGCGCGGCCTTCGCGCCTTCGCTCGCGCAGGCCCAGGCCAAGGAACAGTTCTTCCCGCTGCTGGTGTACCGCACCGGCCCCTACGCGCCCAACGGCACGCCCTGGGCCAACGGCAAGCAGGACTACATCAAGTACATCAACGCCACCGGCGGCATCAACGGCGTGAAGATCACGTACGAGGAATGCGAAACCGGCTACGCCACCGACAAGGGCGTGGAATGCTACGAGCGTCTGAAGGGCCGCCCGGGCGTGACGCTGTTCGACCCGCAGGCCACCGGCATCACCTTCGCGCTGACCGACAAGGTGCCCACCGACAAGATCCCGCTCATCACGCTGGGCTACGGCCTGTCGGCCTCGCAGGACGGCGGCGTGTTCAAGTGGAACTTCCCGCTCATGGGCTCCTACTGGACCGCGGCCGACATCCTGATCCAGCACATCGGCAAAAAAGAAGGCGGCATGGACAAGCTCAAGGGCAAGAAGATCGCCCTCGTGTACCACGACTCGCCGTTCGGCAAGGAGCCGATCCCGCTGCTGCAGGAGCGCGCCAAGCAGAACGGCTTCGAGTTGTCGCTCATTCCCGTGACCGCACCGGGCGTGGAACAGAAGTCGGCCTGGCTGCAGGTGCGCCAGTCGCGTCCTGACTTCGTGCTGCTGTGGGGCTGGGGCGTGATGAACTCCACCGCCCTGAAGGAAGCCGTGGCCACGGGCTACCCGCGCGAGAAGATGTACGGCGTGTGGTGGGCCGGTGCCGAACCCGACGTGAAGGACGTGGGCGCCAACGCCAAGGGCTACAACGCGCTGGCGCTGAACACCTCGGGCACGCAGCCCAAGGTGATCCAGGACATCCTGAAGCAGGTGCACGACAAGGGCCAGGGCACGGGTCCGAAGGACGAAGTGGGCTCGGTGCTCTACACGCGCGGCGTGATCATCCAGATGCTGACCATCGAGGCCGTGCGTCGTGCGCAGGAGCGCTTCGGCAAGGGCAAGGTCATGACCGGCGAGCAGGTGCGCTGGGGCATGGAAAACCTCGCGCTCGACCAGAAGAAGCTGGACGCATTGGGCTTCTCGGGCGTGATGCGTCCGGTGAGCACCTCGTGCCAGGACCACATGGGCTCGACCTGGGCGCGCGTGCACACCTGGGACGGCGCCAAGTGGGGCGGCATGTCCGACTGGTACGAGGCCGACAGCCAGATCATCAAGCCGATGGTGAAGGCGGCCGCCGACAAGTACGCCGGCGAGAAGAAGCTCACCCGCCGCGAAGCCGCGGACTGCCAGTCTTGAGCTAACCCCCAGGCTGCGCGCACTTCGTGTCGCTTCTCCCACCCCCTTGCAGGGGGCAACACCAGCGGCCCGGCAAAGCCGGTTCCGCGGTGTTCCCCGAAGGGCGGTGGGTCAAGCGGGTATCTGAAAGAACAGCGTCGTTGTTCTTTCGAATGCTTCGGACCACACCATGAGCGAACCCAAGATCCTTCTCAACGTCAACGGCATCGAGGTCATCTACAACCACGTGATCCTCGTGCTCAAGGGCGTGTCGCTGACCGTGCCCGAAAGCGGCATCGTCGCGCTGCTCGGCGGCAACGGCGCCGGCAAGACGACCACGCTGCGCGCCGTGAGCAACCTGCTCGCGGGTGAACGCGGCGCCGTGACCAAGGGCACCATCGAGCTGCGCGGCGAGCGCATCGAGGCGCTGTCGCCGGCCGAGCTGGTCAAGCGCGGGCTGATCCAGGTGATGGAAGGCCGCCACTGCTTCGCCCACCTGACCATCGAAGAGAACCTGATGACCGGCGCCTACACGCGCACCGACGGCAAGGCCGCGGTGCAGGAGACGCTGGAGAAGGTCTACGCGTATTTCCCGCGCCTGAAGACGCGCCGCACCTCGCAGGCGGCCTACACCTCGGGCGGCGAGCAGCAGATGTGCGCCATCGGCCGCGCGCTGATGGCCAACCCGACGATGGTGCTGCTGGACGAGCCCTCGATGGGCCTGGCGCCGCAGATCGTGGAAGAGGTGTTCGAGATCGTGAAAGACCTGAACACCAAGGAAAAAGTGACCTTCCTGCTGGCCGAGCAGAACACCAACATGGCGCTGCGCTACGCCGACTACGGCTACATCCTGGAGAACGGCCGCATCGTGATGGACGGCGAGGCCAAGAGCCTGCGCGAGAACGAGGACGTGAAAGAGTTCTACCTCGGCGTGGGCGGTGCGGACCGCAAGAGCTTCCGTGACGTGAAGAGCTACAAGCGCCGCAAGCGCTGGTTGGCTTGACGCTCCCCCAGTCTTCGCGCACTTCGTGTCGCTTCGCCAACCCCCTCGCCGGGGGCAATACCAGCGGCCCGGCAAAGCCGGTTCCGCGGTATTCCCGAATGAGTCAGTTGAGCGCCTTGAACAGAACAGAAAGATGAAGGGTACGGACATGACCGACCACTACGACAAGCTCGAGATCCGCGACCCCGCCGAACGCGAACGTGACCTGCTGGCCGCGCTACCCCGGCAGATCACCCAGGCACAGACTGCAACGTCCGCCTTCACGAAGATCCTCGACGGCGTGAAGCCCGCCGACGTCACCTCGCGCGAAGCGCTCGCGAAGCTGCCTGTCACGCGCAAGTCGGAACTGCTCGAGCTGCAGAAGGCACGCCGCGCCGACGACCCCTTCGGCGGTTTTGCGTCGATCGTGCGCGGGCCGCGCATGCCGCGCATCTTCGCGAGCCCCGGCACCATCTACGAACCCGAGGGCGAGGCACGCGACTACTGGCGCACCGCGCGGGCGCTGCATGCGGCGGGCTTTCGCAGCGGCGAGCTGATCCACAACAGCTTCAGCTACCACATGACGCCGGCCGGCTCCATCATGGAAAGCGGCGCGCATGCCATGGGCTGCACCATCTTCGCGGGCGGCACGGGCCAGCCCGAGCAGCAGCTCGAAGCCATCGTCGACCTCAAGCCCGACGGCTACGCGGGCACGCCGAGCTTCCTGAAGATCCTGCTGGAGAAGGCCGAAGAGAAGGGCCAGAAGCTGCCGTGGTTCACCAAGGCGCTGGTGTCCGGCGAGGCCTTTCCGCCCAGCCTGCACGACTGGATCGCCGCGCACGGCGTGCAGGGCATCCAGTGCTACGCGACCGCCGACCTGGGCCTCATCGCTTATGAAACCAGCGCGCGCCAGGGCCTGGTGATCGACGAGGGCGTGCTGGTCGAGATCGTGCGCCCCGGCACCGGCGACCCGGTGCCCGACGGCGAGGTGGGCGAGATCGTCGTCACCACCTTCAACCCCGACTACCCGCTGGTGCGCTTCGGCACCGGCGACCTCTCGGCCGTGCTCGCGGGCACCTGCCCCACGGGCCGCACGAACAAGCGCATCAAGGGCTGGCTCGGCCGCGCCGACCAGACCACCAAGGTGCGCGGCATGTTCGTGCATCCCTCGCAGGTCGCCGAGGTCGTGCGGCGCTTTCCCGAGATCGTGCGCGCGCGGCTCGTGGTGTCGGGCGAGATGGGCGACGACCAGATGACCTTCAAGCTCGAATGCGCCGGCGCCCCGGCCGGGCTCGACGTACGCATCGCCGATGCGGTGCGCGAAGTGACCAAGCTGCGCGGCACCATCGAGCTGGTGGCGCCGGGCACCCTGCCGAACGACGGCAAGGTGATCGAGGACGCGCGCAGCTACAAGTAGGGGCGGTACAGGCGGCGCGTGATGAAGCGCGTGAGGAGCACGGTCAGCAAGGGGTAGAGCGGCACGAGCGCGGCCAGCAGCATGATCAAGCCGACGGCGCCGGAAAAGCCGGATGACGACGTCACCATCAGTGGCAGCCCCACGACGAAGACGACGACGCAGCTCGCAAACACCCCCACCAAGGCCAGCACCGACGCCGCCACGGCCCGGAAGGGCCGGACCTGCGTCAGGCCGGTCGCGGTGCCGAGCCATCCGCCCCAGTACGACAGCGCGAAAATCACCACGGGCGGGCCGCCCCAGAACAGCAGGAGCGCGACGCCGTTCGACGGATCGACGATCGCCGTCCCGATGTTGGCAGCCATCATGCAGCGCGCCTGCAGCGACGCGAACACGACAGCGACCAGCGTTGCCACCGCGCGGCGTGGCGACACACCCGCCTGCACCGCATCTGCCACCTCGCGGTCGCCGGACGGCGCCGCAGCCGGTGCTCGCAGCGCCACCCAGGCCGCAAGCCACACGCTCGACACGAGCACGACCAGTTGCACCGCTTCGTACACGACTGCCGTCGAAGTCACCGTGAAGCCACCGAAGACCGCCTGAAGCCAGCTCCCCGAGAAGAGCATCTGCTGCAGTCTGTAGAGAAGCGGGCCCAACGCGTAGTGGTTCAGCAGCAGCGCGATGAGATAAACCGCGGCATAACGCAGGTGCGGGCCGGGCAGTTGCGCCACGCTCGCGGCGCCGCGCACCTCCAGTGCCTGGCGGGCATGGCTCCAGGCCAGCGCCGCCGCCAGCACCCAGGCCATCGAGAGGTTGGCCATCATGGGAACCCACACGTCCGGCTGGGCATAGCTGGCAAGCATCTGCTGGCTGTCCGGCATGCCGGGCCACAGCTGCTTGCCGAAGTGGAACAACACCAACGCGACTTCGACGGCCAGGGTGATGAGCGCGAAGTCGCGCGGCAAGTGCCACGCATTCGCGAGTGAAGCGGAAGACGTCATCGAAGCCAACGGACGGCCACTTACTTCTTGCAGCTGGCCGGCAACGCCTTGTCCTTCAACCCCTCGCCCGCGCTGCAATGCCACGCGATGCCCCGGTCCGTCGACGACGGCTCCATGCGCAGCGTGCCCTTGGGCGTGGCCACCTCCACCACCATGCTGTCGGGGTCGAGCGTGAGGGTCGCGCCGTTGGGCAGGTTCTCCGGCTGGCCGACGGCGGCCAGGGTGTCGGGGATCTCGGCCTTTTCTTCATAGTGGCGCGTGAGCGCGTTGCGCACCGGCGCGCCCTCGGACCAGGCCTGCGCGACGACGGCGCGGGTCTGGTACTCCTGGTAGGCGGGGATGGCTGCAGCCGCCATGACGCCGATGACAGCCACCACGATCAGCACACCCGCCGCGCCGCCGCCGGCTCGGCCGGCATACGGCACGAAGAGCGCGAGCAAGTAGGCCACCGGGTTGCGCTCGGGCAGCTTGGCGCCCGGGTCGATGGCGCGGGCGACGCGCTTGGTGAGCCAGGGGTAGCCGCCGATGAGTTCGTGGAACGAGCCCCAGAAGCCGCGGTTGCCGCTCGACTGGGCGGCGTAGCGCTGCAGGTTCACGTTGCGCCACTGCTGCGCGCCGGCGGCCAGCGCGACCAGCGCGCGCGGTGCGGAGTCGACCTCGCGGCAGCAGGCGGCGCCGTGCAGGTCGCAGGTGTATTCCTTGGCGCGCGCATAGGCCGCACCCAACAGCGGCAGCCAGAGCACGGGCGCGCGCCAGATGTGGCCCGTGAGGTGGCCGCGGCGGATGTGGCCCAGCTCGTGGCCCATGTAGAAGTGGATGCCGTCGGGCTGCGCCTCCATGGCGTCGACCACGTCGGACAGCAGCACCACGAAGTTGCGGCCGAAAAAGCGCGTGGCGAAGGCGTTGAACATGCCGTCGCCGTGCAGCAGGTAGGCCTCGGGCGGCTGCGCGATGCCCAGGCGGGTGCAGCAGTCGACAAAGCGCGCGTGCAGCTCGGGCAGCTGCTGGGGCGACAGCTTCACGCCCGTGCCCTTGATCCAGGCGATGACCGCCGACTGCGCGAACACGTAGCCGATGAAGCCCAGCAGCACGTACAGCAGCGCAATGCCCAGCGTGCCGACGACGATCAGCGCCCAGGCCAGCAGGCCCAGAACGAGCGTGAGTTTGCCGAGCCAGCGCTCGCGCGGATAGACCCAGGGATCCATTGGTTTCTTCTCCTCGATGCCGCCCGTCGGGCTGGCCTGTTTGTGGTTGTGGTCACCCCGGCGCGGGTGCGCGGGACGGGCGTGATCATGCCCCAGCATGGGGCGAAAACGGTGACATTCCTAAGGGCTATTCGGTATGGGTCAGCCCCCGGTCAGCCGATAAGATCGCGACCCTTTCCATTTAAAAACTCCGTCGGAGACATCATGAAGAAACTGTTTGCCCTCGCGGCGATTGCCGCGGCCGCCGTCGGCGCACACGCCCAGGATTTCCCCGCAGGCAAGCCCGTGACGCTGGTGGTGCCTTTCTCGGCCGGCGGCCCGACCGACCGCGTGGCCCGCGACCTGGCCGAATCGCTGCAGAAGACGCTGGGCACGACGATCATCGTGGACAACACCGCCGGCGCCGGCAGCTCGATCGGCACCGCCAAGGTGGCGCGCGCCAACCCCGACGGCTACACGCTGCTGCTGAACCACATCGGCATGTCGACGATGCCGGCGCTGTACCGCAAGCTGCCGTTCAACGTCGAGAACGACTTCGAATACCTCGGCATGGTCAATGAAGTGCCGATGACGCTCATCGGCAAGCCCGGCCTGCCCGCCAACAACTACAAGGAACTGACGACCTGGATCAATGCCAACAAGGGCAAGATCAACCTGGGCAACGCCGGCCTGGGCGCCGCCTCGCACCTGTGCGGCCTGCTGTTCCAGAGCGCGCTGAAGATCGAGATGACGCCCGTGCCGTACAAGGGCACCGCGCCGGCCATCGCCGACCTGCTGGGCGGCCAGATCGACCTGCTGTGCGACCAGACCACCAACACCACGTCGCAGATCGAGGCCAAGAAGGTCAAGGCCTACGCCGTGACCACCAGCAAGCGCCTGAGCACGCCCGCGCTGAAAGACCTGCCCACGCTCGACGAGTCGGGCCTGAAGGGCTTCGAAGTGTCGATCTGGCACGGCGTGTACGCCCCCAAGGGCACGCCCGCACCGGTGCTGAAGAAGGTCAACGAGGCCATCAAGGCCGCCATGAAGGACCCGGCCTTCATCAAGCGCCAGGAAGGCCTGGGCGCCGTGATCACCACCGACAAGCGCGTCGAGCCGGCCGAACACAAGAAGTTCGTCGCGGCTGAAATCGCCAAGTGGGGCCCGATCATCAAGGCCGCCGGCGTGTACGCGGACTGATCCTTTCGATCTCCCATCGAAAAAGCCGCCGACCCGAAAGGGCCGGCGGCTTTTTTCATGCGGTGACAGCAGGAAAAGAATCAGGGAGGCGAGTAGGTCCACGCCTCGAAGTTCTTGCGCACATCGACCTGGCGCGCGGTGCGTGCCGTGAAGATGAAGCTGCTGACCGACGAGCCCTGCGCGTATTGGTACGCGTTGTTGCCGACGCTCACGCAGTGGTTGTCGCTCGGCGAGTTCACCGGCTGGCAGTAGATGACGGCCTTGCGCGCCGAGGTGCGCACGGTGATCGAGTCGGTGAAGCGGTTGTTGTTGGGCCCACGGCCCGCCACCAGGAAGGTGGTCGGCGCGTAGGCGCCGCTGGGCACGGCCCAGCCGTCCTGGTTGCCCTCGGCGCTGAAGTCGATGTTGTTGGCGGTGGGGTCGGACGGCACCGGCGCGCCGAACACGATGCCGCGCGGAACACCGTCGATTTCCTGCATCAGCTCGGCGCGCAGGGCGGGCGTCATTTCCACGGTCGGCAGTTGCACGGCCTCGGCAAGGGTCGGCGCGCGCGAGAAGGTGCGCACGTACTGCACCGGGTTGGTCCCACCGGCCGCCAGGTAGAACTCGAGCTTCCAGACCGCCTGGTCGGGAATGGCGCTCAGTTGCGCGTCGTCGAACTGCGGCGCTGCGAAGAGATTGCCGGACTCGACGCTGCTCGGGTTGCCGCCTTGCGCCGGGTCCACGTAGCGCGCGGCCATGCGCCACAGCGAGGAGTTCAGCGCGCCGTTGGCGGTGCCGTCGGTGGTGAGCACCAGGGTGGTCAGCCCGGGCCGGGGCACGAGGACCAGCTCACGGCCCGGCAGCGCGGACGAGGTGGCCACCACCTTCGTGAAGATCGAGTCGCCGTTGCCGTCGAGCACGTTGTCCACCGACACGTTGTAGCCCGCGGCGTGGTACTTCAGGTTCGCGTGCTTGAGGAAGTCCTTCAGCTCCTGCTGCGGACGCACGGCGGCGCGATAGGCGTTGCTGTTGCCGGTGAGCTTGAGCGCGCCATTCACGATCCTGGCGTTGAACACGTCGTTGTCGGTGTTGCCCACGCTGTCGGTCCAGCGGTAGGTGAGCGCGATGTCGCCGCCCGGGTGGAAGTATTCGAAGTTGCCGCGGTCGTGCTTCAGGTTCGTGGGGCCGAAGCGGAACAGGCTTTCGAAAGGCCGGCGCGGGCCGCTCGACGCGCGGCCGATGTGCAGGCCGGCCGCGACGAAGCTGGCCGGGTCGTCGCCCACGAACAGCGTGCGGCAGGCCGGCGCGACCACGTCGGCGGCTTCGCCGAAGGCATTGCCGTCGGAGCCGATGGTGCTGCCCACGCGCTCGTTCAGCGGCAGCGCGTAGCAGGCGTTGAGGCGGTCCAGCAGGTCCTTGACCATCGCCGGCGTGGGCGGCTGCACGAGGGCCGCGGCATCGACCGCGGGCAGCGGCGCGATGCTGCTCTCGCCGGTGCGAAACACGATGGACACCGGCGCGCTCTCTTCGCTCGCGGGCTGCGCCTTGACGGTGATCTCGATGTTGGCGGCGGTGCCGTCGGGACGCACCGAGACGTTCAGCGTGTCGAGCACGCGGTCCTGGCCCGTGCCGTTGGCCTGGAAGGTGCCGCTCATCGGGTCGATGCTGGTGTTGAGCGCGTCCAGCAGCGGCTTGAGCGCGGCCACGAGCTTCGCCACCTGATCGCTGATGGCGCCCGGTGTGACGGCGCCGGCGTCGGCCTGCACCGCGGCGGCGAGCTTCGACGGATCGCCGTTGGGCGACAGCTGCGCCACCACCACGGTGGTCAGCGGCGTGACGTTGGTGGTGCCGGTGGCGGTGCTGGCGGTGGTGCTGTAGAGCGTGAGGTCGTCGCGCACGGCCTGGATCACCAACGGCGCCTTGGTGCCCGCGGGCAGCACGCAGCTGTAGGTGCCTTCGGCCGGCACGGTCACTTCGCAGACCTTGGCGCCGGTCTGGTCGAACACGGTGAGCGCGGCGCCGGCAAAGGCCGCGCCGGTGGCCACGGTGCCGCTCAGCGTGCCGGGCGACTCGGCGGCGGGCGGCGTGCCGCCGTTGCCGCCCGTACCGACGGGGAATGCAAAGCCACCGCCGCCTCCGCCACCCCCACCGCCGCCGCAGGCGCCGAGGATCAACAGGGTGGCAA